>JALGTD010000294.1 GCA_029821515.1 Candidatus Zipacnadia bacterium
CGAGCCGACCGCCTGTCCGACGCTGACCCGGGCGCCATATCGCTATGACTTCGGCGATACCGCCCAACTCACTCCACTGCTGAAAATGTACACGCTGGGCCACAGCTTCGTGCCGCCACCGATTCATGCCGGCGGCTTGCGTTACCACGGCATGGCTCCGCTTATCTCTTTATTAGTTAGCCAGGGCGTCGTCGAGCCCCGCGCCTTCCAGCAGCCGGACATCTTCGAGGCAGCAATCACCTTTGCCCGCACGGAGGGATCACTGCCTGCTCCAGAGACCGCCCATGCGATCAAAGCTGGAATTGACGAAGCGCTTAAGTGCAAGGAGACGGGGGAAGAGAAGTGTATCGTCATCGCCTACAGCGGGCACGGTCATTTCGACCTGGCTGCCTACGACGCCTACCACATTGGCCAGCTTGTGGACTACGCGCTTCCCCAGGAGGAGATCGATAAGGCCCTGGCTGAACTGCCCGAGATCTCCGAGCCAGGCTAAGCCGAGGCAGCTTATAAGCTCATACCAAAAGCGGGTGGCGAGATATTCTCGCCACCCGTTTGTTCTTATCCGGGCGCAAGCCATTTCTGGCTTGCGCGCGGGCTTTCTGCTGTTGCCCTAGGATTTCGTCTACTTCCTCCCGATCCAGGTCCATTACATAGCTAATCCCGCTGACTTCGGCGGCCTGGCGAGTCAACGCCGCGATGTCTTCGCGTTCCAGGTAGTCCAGACTGAACTTCCGCGCGCCGCACATTCGCGGCCCGCCCAACACTTCATCCTTCGCTGGGTCGAGCTATAGGTACTGCTCAGTGTTCTCGGGCATAGACAACAGGACTGGGCTGTCCGGCAACACTCGGGCCAGCGCTTCCAACTCTGGCTCATCTGGCCCCAGAGGAAGCTGAATTTGGCCTCTCTGGACTACTGAGCGACACATTCCCATCATAATCTCAAAGCCCTTATAAGCACTCTCGCCATTGCACGGGTGTACAGCTTCCGGGGCATCAAGCCAATCGACGTAGTCCATACAGCCTTCACCGGAGATCACTCCTCCTGAGTCGCGGGTAACAGCTCGCCACCCCCCACCGGTAAGCACCTCCGCAAATCCCTCGGTGCCTTGTGCGCCTATACGACACTTGCGCCACCAGTAGTCAACCTCAGGCACATCCGGGGCCCCAGCCCCCGCTTCGACTATCCCCCGCACGCCATTGGCGAATTGGATGATACCCGCAATATAATCAGGCGAGGGGTGTACATCGGTCAGCTTCCCGCGACCACTGGCCTGACCCATCACCCACTCGGCCTCTGCCTCACCATTGAACCAGCGAATGTAGTCAATGAGGTGAGTCATCATATGCATCATCCAGCCAGTGGCGGTGCCGTAGACAGTATGGACCCGACCCAGCGCGCCGTTGGCGATAATCTCTTTAACCTTCTGGTAATGCTCGCCGTAGCGATGCTGATGGCTAACCACAGTCTTAACTCCGGCCTCCCGGACGCACTGCATAATCTCCAGGGCTTCGTTGGTGGACAGTGCCATAGGCTTCTCGTAGGCAATCAGCTTCGCCCCGTGGGCGACCCCAAGCTTGATAAACTCAAGCCGCTGGCTGGGTAGGGTGCAGAAACAGAACACGTCCGGCTTGACCCGGCTGAGCAAATCGTCGGCATCGGTACTGGTCACGGGGTTGTCCAAATCAGCAGCAGCCGCGTCAAGTCGCGATACGTCAATATCACATATCCCGGCCACTCGGAAGCGGGGATTGTTGTGAAAGGCAGCAGCATGGTGCGTGCCCCTCTTGCCCATACCTACTATCGCAACAGTATAGCTGGCCTGACTCATTGCTTGCCTCCTGAAATTAGCGCCGGTTGCTGGAGCCTGATTACCACATCAGTTATGAGCCATTTGCTGGTATCGCTCACCGATTGGTCGGCTCCCACTCGAGGATTTTGTCAACCGTGTATTGCAGTTCGTCGTCTGTCAGTTCGGGGTACATAGGCAGAGAGATGCAACGCCCCCACGGGTAGCCTTCCTGCTGATGAATAGCGATGGGGTAGTGGCACTTGGCGTTAATCCCGTTGTCGTTGAGGAAACCCAACAGATCGTCGCGTTTTTCCGGTTTAGTTTCAATCACGTACAGGTGATAGACGTGGCGGTATCCCGGCGTTTCGTAGGGCAACTTCAAGCTGCTATCTTTCAGCATTTCATCGTACTGCCTGGCCAGGGCACGGCGCTGGTCGTTCCACCTATCAATATGGTCCAGCTTGACGCTGAGGATGCCAGCGTGCAGGTCATCCAGTCGGCTGTTGCACCCCATAGAATGCACCGAACGGCCAGGAGAACCGTGATTGCGCAACTGCATGATTCGTTCGGCGACATCATCGTGGTTGGTCATCACTGCGCCACTGTCCCCGAAGGTGCCCAAATTCTTCTGGATGATGAAACTGGTGCAGACGGCATCACTGAGTTCACCGATTCTGAAGGTATCACCCGCCGCACCAAACGCCTGGGCACAGTCTTCTATCACCAGAAGATTGTGCGCCCTGGCAATCCTGGCGATGGCCGGCATGTTAACCGCCTGGCCGTAGAGGTGGACAGGTATTATGGCTCTGGTCCGGGGAGTAATAGCGGCTTCGATTTTGGTGACATCTATATTGTTGGTCTGCGGGTCAGTATCAACAAAGATGACCCGGGCCCCGGCAATCCAGATGGCTTCAGCAGTAGCAAAGAACGTATTGGCGACGGTGATAACCTCGTCGCCCGGACCAATTCCCAGAGCCTTAAAGGCCAGCCAAAGCGCATCAGTGCCGGAATTGACCCCGACTGCATGTTTCAGGTCAAAGTATTCAGCCAGCTCGCCCTCGAACCGCTCTAATGTCGGCCCCAGCACATATTGGCCACTCTCCAATACGTCACTGATAGCCTTGTCGATATCCTCTTTGATGTTGTGGTATTGTCTGACGTGTCCGTAGAAATCCACATGCATATCGGTCATTTGGCAATCTCCTTTTATGCTCCCTGTCGTGTTTCCAGCACAGACCCCTATATTTCGTTGAAGAGTAGCTGGTGGCTACTCATTATTCCACTCTTTGCCAAGGCCGACTGGCCGCCGCCCCAATCAACTCACAGAATGACTCAGCCTGCAGTGACGCACCTCCAACCAGCCCTCCATCAATCTCCGACTGGGCCATAATGCCAGCAACATTGGCCGGCTTGACGCTACCACCGTATAGAATCCGTATCTCTTCGGCAATCTCCCCGCCGACAACCTCGGCCAGCGTAGTGCGGATGACGCCGATGACCCGATTAGCCTCCTCAGCATCACAGACCTCGCCGGTGCCGATTGCCCACACCGGCTCGTAGGCAAGAATGATACTCTCAGCGCCATCGGTCTCAAGGCCGGCCAGTGCTGCCTTGACCTGCTCGCTAACCACCTCGTCAGTCCTTCCCTCCTGGCGCTCGCCAAGTAACTCACCGCAGCAGACAATCGGGGTCAAATCGTATGAGAGCGCAGCTTTGATCTTGCGGTTCACGCTGGCATCGGTGTCGCCGAAGACCTGCTGCAGCTCCGGGGTGAAATCCTCATCGGGACTGCCGAAGCGCCCGCGCCGCTCCGAGTGACCAATGATGACATACTGGCAGCCGCAGGACAGCAGCATCGGGCCGGAAAGCTCGCCGGTGTACGCGCCCTTTTCTTCCCAGAAGATATTCTGGGCACCCAGGCCAATGTTGGTGCCTTCCAGAGTGGCCTGCACCGCGACCAGAGCCGTAGCAGGCGGACAGATTACAACCTCGCAGCCGGTGACGTCACCTTTCTCGTCGGCAATCGCCGCAGCCAACTCCCAGGCTTCGTCGT
>JALGTD010000058.1 GCA_029821515.1 Candidatus Zipacnadia bacterium
GTGCTCTCCGGCCCTCAGGCGGTGCTCGATAAGTTCCGGCAGGACGTGGAGCAGTTCGACGTGCCTGCTGCCCAGATCATGCTGGATGTCAATGTAGTCGAATTCACGGATATGGATACGGACACCTTCGCAGCTATGTTAGGATACAGCAATGCCAACTTGGGCGTGACCACCGACTCGCTGACCGGCCAACTGACGCTCAACGCGATAGTGGACCTGCCTACTCTCTTTTTCTCCCAGCTACAAGCCCTGGTCGAGAGTCGCCGGGCTCGCGTGCGCGCTAACCCGCGCATTGCAACCGTCAGCGGGCAGCAGGCAACCATCTTCATCGGCCAGGAGCAGTACCTGACGACACGAGTGGGTTCCTCAGGCAACTCCATCTCTGCCGGTGTCCGGATGGAAGTGACTCCTCTCACAGGTGGAGGTGGGGAGATTATTCTGGACATTAACCAGGAGATAAGCACTCTCAGCGCGCCAGATGCCGTCACCGGGCTTCCTACCAAGACCACGCGGACGGCTCGCACCACGGTGCGAGTGCAGGACGGTCAGACGATTGTGACCGGAGGCCTGCGCCAAGCTGAGAGCAGGTCGGTACGCCGGGCCATTCCGATCTTGAGTGAGATTCCGGTGATCGGCAACTTGTTCCGCTCGAAGAAGACCGAGAAAACCACGGTAGATCTGGCCATATTCATAACCGCTCGGTCTCTAAGCGCGACCGGGCACCTGCCAGTTGAGGAAGAGACGCAGATCCGAGAGCGTTTTGGGATAGAGGAGCCATGATGCTAAGGCGAATAGCGACTCTGCTAATTGGGGGAGTGGCAGTGCTGGCAGCGGCGTCCGTGTGCGCCCCGCAGGAGTTCGTTGACCTGAAGAAAATCGAGATCGAGCAGGTCTCCAATGCGGTACGTTTTCGACTGTCGGCTGATGGAGTACTGTTCGCCGGGGCTTGGCCGCAGGGTCCGAGCCGACGTATCAGCTTTGGGCTGGGCAATGTCCGCAGCGGTGCACCCCCGGCGGTGGAGGTCGCCAAATATCCGGTCAGCCATCTGGAGTTTTCCCCGTTTTCGTGGCGGGGGACAGGGATCGGTCTGATAGGTACTGTGGTGCTATACCGTCCCGGATACGTGGTAACAGTAAAAACCTCGGGGGGGGTGCGGCAGTTTGAGGAGGACCTTGACTACGACGGGCCCAGGGTATTGATTGAGATGACCAGCAGCCAAGACGAGCTGCTCATCACCGTGCTGAGCGACCGCTCCAAGGAACCACCTCCTGAGCGCCCGGAGGTAGAGCCGGCGGCTGCCCAACTAGAGGTAAGTGGTGGAGCTGATGGTCTGAGCGTGCACGCCGTGAACGCGGACATGCACCTGCTGTTGGAGCGTGTATCGCGGCTGGCGCAGGTCCAAGTGTATCTGGATGACAAGGTGGACCTGGAGGTGACGGCTCACCTGGAAAGTGTGCCGCTGGCGCGCTTGCTGCAGACCCTGGTAGTGGGCTACGGCCTATCTCTCCATCG
The DNA here is from genome assembly GCA_029821515.1 of Candidatus Zipacnadia bacterium. Classification (GTDB taxonomy): domain Bacteria; phylum Armatimonadota; class Zipacnadia; order Zipacnadales; family Zipacnadaceae; genus JALGTD01. Next base: position 1,514 of record JALGTD010000058.1, read on the forward strand.
TGAAGGCGGCGCATATTTTGTGAGTCTTAGCCGTACGGACACCGCTGTCCCCTTCTGGATCGCGGAGACGCGCTCGGTGCCGCTGCGTTATGTGCCGTGTCAACAGGCGCTGCTCCTGCTACCTGACGTGCTGTTGTCTTTCGTGCGAGCCAACGAGAAGGCCAATACATTGGTTATGAACGGTCCGTCCGCGCTGCTCGACCGGATCGAACAAGACCTGCGGGTGATTGATCAACCGGCTTACCACTGTCGCCTGCGGGCATGGGTGGTCTCCGGCCGGGACGTGGCTGAGCGTCTCCAGGAAATTGCCGCCCGGGTCAGTGGCGGCACGACCGCGTGGCAGGCCGACAGTTCCGGACAAGTTCGCATAGAGGTGGCCGAGGGGCGGACTCACGAGCTCGTGACCAGTTTGCGCCGACTGGCGACGCAGCGCCGGCTGCACATAAAGGCGCTGCCGGTCGTGCAGGTGAAGAATGGCCACCAGGCCCGGCTGTTCGTGGGCGAGAAGATCTATTGGGTGCAGCAGAGCGGGCTTACTTCGGTGGAGGCCGGCTCCGCATTGGAAATCGAGCCGCGCACGGCTGGAGATTGGATCACTGCCAGCGTCAAGGTCAACAGCAGCTTCCTGGGGGAAACCAACGACCTCGGGCCGTTAGTGCTTCGGCACTCAGCCAAGGGAACGGTGCGGTTGCGGTCCGGCGATACGATAATTATAGGCGGCTTGCGTCTGATCGAGAGCAGCAAAGAGCAGCGTAGGACCGCAAGGCTGCTGGAGGGCCGCTACGACTACGAAGGGGAGCAGGAGGTTTGGGTGATAGTACAAGCGCGAGCCAGCCTGGCTCCGCTGAAAAACCGGGACGATGCGACGGAGGTTGTGCTATGAGATGTTCACTGTCGGCGAAACTGGCTGCTATCAGCGCTCTGATGTTGGGAGGAACCCTGGGGTCGACTGCCCGAGCCCATGCCCAGGGGGACGCATATTGCTACATTAACGAAGTCAAAACCACCGTGATGAGCAACGGTGTTCAGATTCAGGTGAAGGCCGATGGCATTCTGACTTTGGACCGGGACACCCAACGCATGTGGGGGTATGGTCGAAGCGTGACCGAGGCAACCTTTCGTTTTCCCAATGCTCGTCTGGGCTCAGACTGCAAGCGGCTCTATGATGTTGATGAGGAGCCGGTCAGCACGATAGTTCTGGGTGTGGCGCCGGATGCGGTGGAGGGCAAGGGTGTGGAGATGACTGTGACTTTGACCGAACGCTCGCGGGTGAAGGCGGAACTGGGCGAGGATCGGCAAAGTTACTTGCTCACTGTCTACGGGCAGCGTACCATCGAGCGAATCGCCGGGGAGAAGGAAGCAGCCCAGATCGAAGAAGGCGAGATTGAAGTTACTGCGGCGGACGGTCTCATCAGCGTGCACGCAGTCAAGGCCGACATTCACAAGGTAGTGGCGCAGATCGCGCGCGAAGGGGAGATCAGTGTGGCAGTGGATGATGCGGTGCAGCACAAGGTCAGCGTTAATGTCCAAGGGCTTGAGCCGCTGGCAGTGCTCCGCGGGATCGCTGCTGGTTACGGGCTGGCGCTTTCCTCGGTGGGTGATGTCTACATGCTCAGCGAGGGCGTACCGGCCGACTTGTCCACCTACCTCCGCAGTGGCACGGCTTCCTTCCCGATGCGCTATCTGAAAGCCAGCGACGCCCGCTCGCTGCTGCCCACATTCCTGTTCAAGTATGTGCACGACAATCCTGAGCAGAACGCGGTGGTGGTAACCGCACCCTCCCAGATGCTGACCAAAATAAAGGAGGACCTAGAAGCGGTGGACATTTCTCCGCCGATGATCATGGTGGAGTGCGCAGTTATCGAGTTGACCGATTCCTCGGACCTGGACTCCCAGTTCCGCTGGCGCTATGACAGTGAGAACTACGGCGCAGGCACCGACAGCCGCACCGGAGAAATTGATTTCGAGCACGGGGATTTCGATGCTCTAGCCACCGCGGTAGCGCCCACCGCTCAGCTGCAAGCGTGGCTGCAAGCGTTGGTGACCCAGGGCCGTGCGGAAGTTCGCTCCCACCCCTCCACAGCGGCGGTCAATGGCAAGCAGGCATCCATTTTCGTCGGGTCGGAACGGTACATAAAGGTGCAATACTCGCAATCGGGATATGAGCAGGAGCGAATCGAAGTGGTGCCGGTAGGAGTCCGGCTCACGGTGCGTCCCTGGACCGGCGGCAATCAGGAGATCACCACGAAGGTTGAGGTGGATGTATCTAATATCGTGGAGTTAGACCCGGAAAGTGGAGTGCCGCGCTTGAGTTCCCGGTCGGCCTCTACAACTCTACGCACACGCGACGATGAGACCATCGTCATCGGCGGATTGACGCAAATGCAGCAGGAAAACACCTACCGGCGCATCCCCATATTGGGTAGCCTGCCCATCATCGGTCCCCTGTTCCGCAGCCGGTCGCAACGTACCAGCACTACGGAACTGGTCATTCTCGTCCGACCTCGCCTGCTGGACGAAAGTGGCAAACTGCCTGCTGATGAGGATGCGCAGATACGCCAACGGTTCCTCCAGCCGGGGGACCTCGGCTATCTTCCAGAACAGGAGTAGTAAACAGGAGTCCGACCCAATAGGGCAAAGGCAGGATACATACATATCCGTTTCCCCTGGCTTGAATTGTTCAACGGTTTTCAAGGTATCAGCACCTACAGCGCATCCAGCGCCGACAGGCTTTGCCAGATTGCGGATACGGCACCTGGCCGGACCCCCAGTGGGATGAGCACTTAATCAAGGGGCCAGGGGACCTCGACAAAGTACGCTACATCTTGCCTGACCCCAAGCGTGCTCAGCTCTACGACATTGTGGAGATCGCAAGGCAGGTCGGGGAGGACGGATTGGTCGAGGTGTAGGTCAATTCGTGCTTGGATACGAAGGTGATGCCAGCCGTGGGGCAGGTAGACCTTCTGCTGGCATTGCACGATGATGCACAGTTCTTCAAGAATCTGTTGCAACTTTTCCACGAGCACTTCATGGCTGAGACCAAAGCAATCCTGGAGGCAGGCGCTGAAATGGTCCACGGCACGTGGTTCAACGCGTCGCTCAGCGTTGGCTGGAGCCCTGACACCTTTGAGGAGTATTTCCTCCCCATGATTGGGGAGCACATAGCTCTGGTTCACGATTACGGGGCCATCTATCACTATTACGACGACGGCAAACTCATAAAGATTCTGCCCTGGCTGGCAGCGGCAGATGTAGAGGTCGTTTCCACCTGTGGCCCGCCGCCGATGGGAGACTTTGACATAATCGAGGCAAAGAGACTGGCAGGAGACAAGCTATGTTTCATGTGCGAAATGGCGAAGTCCACTCCGAACTTCTGGGCGAGGGCGAGCTACTCGGAGAAAAGCCCCTCCCGAGCACAATCGTAGTTTCCTTGGAGTCGGGTAGGCGATTCCGGCTCTCGATTATGCAGCCACTATGCGGCACTGACTCCAGCGTCAGCCTCGCTATTGATGTTGCGAAGGATTTCGAAGCCCGAACGGCTAATACGAACCTGTTGCCCCTTAGAGCTGTGATTGGCGCCTCTCATCTTCAATATGCGGATATGCCGCTTCCCGTCAGGCGCCTCGTATGGGGCAGTGAGCAGAATAATGCCGTCGGCAAAGGCAAACTGAGGCTGTCTGACAATATCATCCTGCTGATATTCGCCCACTAACATGGCCACCAGTTTCTGCTCTGAGACGAACTCAGTCAATTGGCGCAGGCTCTTCTCTGCCCTGTCAAATTCCGTCAGCCTTTCCAGCATAGTTCGGATGCTATCAATCACCAGCAAACCCGCCTGCTGCTTCTGTACTACCGGGGTAATGGCGTACAGTAAGTCTGTAGACTGGGCGGCCCGGATCACCGGGAATATGTTATGGTAGGCAACACTGACGTTGAACGCTCCCGCATCAAAGAACGCAAAGTTTTGCAGATTGCGCACCCGATTGACGATAGATTCACTGAAGCCGGCCACGTACATGTACAAAACATTAATGCCAGCAGCAGCACTGGCATAGGCCATCTGCTCAGATAGGATTGTCTTGCCCGAACCAGTTGGCCCACAAACGTACACGACGGAGCCCGGCGCGATACCTCCGCCTATCATCTCGTCCAGGCCCGCACTACCTGTGGAGACCAATTCCTCAGGAACTGCTCGGAGCAGTTCGGCTACATTGCCCATCTCTTCAGGCTGCAGCTCGCCGTTCATTGCTTGTCGCCCCCTGCAGCGTTTTAAGCGGCCGGCAGAACGGCCGTGGCCACTTTTCTAATTGCCTCCTGGCCGATGGGCTTGTGCAGCAACTGGAAGGCCAGCCCCTCCTCTTCGGCGGCCTGGAGACGATCCAGGAACTCACCGTGGAAGGCGGTCACAATGTAGATTGGCACCGCCTCATCCAACTCCCGGATGTGGTGCAGTACCTCCACGCCGTCCATCCCCGGCATCTTCAGATCCAGAAAGACCAAATCGGCCGGGCTGTTCTTTGTCTTCTCCAGAGCCTCTTCCCCGCCGCTAACGGCCTCTACAACATACGGCAGATCCTCCAGAGCGTCTGCAAAGGCGTCGCGCACTGACTCCTCATCATCAATTACCAGAACTCGCGGTTGTGACATGATTGGTTTGACCTCCTACAGCATCGGCGTCAACGCCGATTTGCCCCGCTCCGCTGTTCTTTCTATCGGCCTTCCGTGCCCGTAGCTTGATTGACGCCGGCGGCCACCCGGCGGTCCACCGGCAAGTGCACGGTCACTACAGTACCCTCGTCCACCTGACTTTGGACCTCTATCTGGGCACCTATTCTCTTGGCCAGATTCTGCGACACACTCATACCCAAACCCGTCCCCTCGCCCATCGGCTTAGTAGTGAAGAAAGGATCAAACACTCGGTTCAGAATCTCCTCCGACATCCCACCGCCGGTATCTGCGACCGAGATGGCGACCCAGCCACCTTTAGCCTCTGCCGTCACCGTAATCTCTTTGCGTCGGCGGTCGGCGACAGCGTCACGCGCGTTGGTAAGCAGGTTAAGCAGAATCTGGCGAACCGCGTTAGGGTCAGTCCAGATACCGGGAAAATCGGCCGGAGTGTTCACATTAATTTTGACATTCAACCGCCGCAGCTCTGCAGCCAGCAGCTCGATAGTCTCCGTAATGAGAGTGCGGCAGTCCGCCTGCTCGCTCTCAGGGCGGTCAACATCGCCAGAGCCGTGCGAGTAGGACCCCAGAGCGGATATGATCCGTTTGCAGCGCTCCAGTTCTCTGACCGCCTTGGCCAGGCGAGGATGGCGGGGATCCTCCTGTCCGGTGTGAGCCAGGCAATACTGAACGTAGTTGAGAATACCCATAATCGGATTGTTCAGCTCGTGTCCGACCCCGGCCACCAATCTGCCCAGCGCAGCCAGCTTCTCCGACTGCAGCAGACGCCGCTGGGAAGCGAGTAGATCCGTCATCGTCGCTCCTAATTTCTGGTTCAATCTCTCCAGTTCAACGTTTTTTGTTTCAATCTCACGAGCTGCCTTTATCTGTTCCTCGGCGCGGATAGCTCGCCTCTGTGCAGTGATGTCGCGACCATACAAGTTGACGTAGCCAGCCTCGCCTATGGGGACAACTGTTATTGCGAGAGTGTCGCTGTTTAACTCGACCTCAACCTCTTTGGTGGCATCATCGCCCAGCGCATCGCTGACCACCGTGCGCCAGTACTCGGGCAAGCGCTGGTCGACGTGGCAGTCCCAGGCCTCCAGGAGAACTGAGCTGGCCTTGTTGGCATAGAGAATGGTGCCGTCTTTGGCCACTCGCATCACCGGGCTGGGGTCTTCCGCGGGGAACCTGGCCAGCCTTTCCATCTCCGCCTCGGCCCACTTGTGCTTGCGCCGCTCGTTGGCCTCCCGTAGCTCGCGCCGGATCACTGCGCCCAGCCTGATCAGGTTGTCCTTCATCACGTAGTCATGCGCACCCGCCCTCATGGTTTCCACTGCGATTTCCTCGCCAATGGTGCCTGACACGATGATGGAGGGCAGATCGAGTTCTCTGTCCTTTATCAGCTGCAGCGCATCAAGCCCGCTGAATTGGGGCATCACGTAATCGCAAATCACGCCGTCCCATTCCTGGCTGTCCAGCGCCTCACCCATAGCCTCCCGGGTATCCACCCGTTTCCAGGTTAGGTCATACCCCTCCTGCTCCAGCCCGCGTGCCAGCAGCAAGGCATCATCTTCGTTATCCTCGACTATCAAAACCCGCAGTGGCGTTTTCATTTAATCACATTCCGGCGGAGGTGACTCATTGAGCAGCAGCCAATAGAGTCCGAGTTGCCGGACGGCCTCGGCGAACTCGCCAAACTCTACTGGTTTGCGGACAAAGCTATTGGCCCCAAGTTTGTAGCTGCTAATCATATCCTGCTGTTGCTTGGAGGACGTCAGGACTACGACGGGAACCAGTTCTGTACGCTCGTTGGCCCGCAGTTGCTGCAACACTTCCAGACCATCCACCCTGGGCAGCTTCAAATCCAGCAGAATGACGGTGGGCAGCTCCTTCGACGCACATCCCTCGTGCTCGCCCCCGCCAAACAGATAATCCAGTGCTTCCTGCCCATCGCGCATCACTGTTACCTCGTTGGCGATGTTGTGTTTCTTAAGCGCCCGCAGGGTCAGCTCCACGTCATCGGGATTATCTTCAACCAGCAGTATGGTCCGGTCGCTCATTAGGGCCATCCTTTCGGAATAGTTAGACTGTGAAATAGAATGTCGCCCCCTC
>JALGTD010000059.1 GCA_029821515.1 Candidatus Zipacnadia bacterium
GGCCTCGTTGCGGCTTAGTTCGGTCAACAGCTCTACGATGCGGGCGGCATCGCGATGGCTCAGACCCGCCTCCAGCATAGCTTCGACTGCTTCCTGGATATCTTCCTCGGAGACCTGGCGAGACGGAGTCGGTTGGGGGGTGGGATTGAGCACCAGCGTAAACTCCCCCCGTGGCTCTTCACCGCTGATTGCTTGCGCTATCTCGCCGACCGGGCCATGCCGGATTTCCTCGTGCATCTTTGTCAGTTCCCGGCTAACGACTATCCGCCGCTGCGGGCAGATATCGGCAAGCTGCTGGAGGGTGTCGACTACGCGCTGGGCTGGCGGCGATACCGGCTGTCGAGAAGGCGGCGGTCACGGCGCTGGGGCCGGGGATGGGCACCACTTTCACGCCCAGGTCTAGGACTTGGCGCACCAGCTCCGCCCCCGGATCGGAGACGGCTGGCGTCCCTGAGTCTGACAGCAGTGCTACACACTTACCGGCCACCAGTTGCTCGACGATGCGCTGGACTTTGGCCTGGCTGCTATCGCCATGATAGCTCTCCATTTGGGCACTGATGCCGAAATGGCTTAGCAACTGGCGAGTGCGGCGAGTATCCTCGGCTGCCACCAAGTCTACTTGCTTGAGCACTTCGATAGCTCGTTGGCTGATGTCCTGGAGATTGCCCAGCGGGGTAGCGACTACATAGAGGATACCCGTTGGGGCTGACTTGGAGCTGAGGCTATTCATAATGGCGCTGTCGCTTGGCCAAGTTAAACTGGTAACTGGCTATATTTCCGCCACAGGCGGCATTCGGGATTTGAAAGCTGATTGCTTCACGCGAGTAACAATCTGTGCCACCAGATCCCGAGGAAAGTCTTTTTCGGCGACCTGCTCAACATTATACTGTTGGTCAACCAGCCAGTAGAGGATTTGATCGGCCTCAGCATAGCTGAAGCCCAGCTCATCCTCGTCAGTCTGCCCGAGCCACAAGCCTGCGGACGGAGCTTTGTTGCGTATGGCCTCGGGCACGTCCAGTTCCTCGGCCAATTGGCGCACCTGCGTCTTGTAGAGATTGCCCAGAGGGTTAAATGCGCAGGCCATATCCCCCCACAGGGTGGTATAACCCAGTAGCCCTTCGCTTTTATTGCCCGTGCCGATGACCAGGGCTTCATAGATCCGGGACTGGTCGTAAAGGACGCTCATCCGCTCGCGGGCTATCTTATTGGCCCGCCGGATATGGTCGGCTTCTGGGAACTGCGCAAAGTAGGTATCAATTTGGGGGGTGATATCTATGACATAACTGGAAATCTGGAGGTGGTCTGTGACTTGCTTGGCGTCCTGCTGAGATTGAGGATCGATGGTACGATAGGGCATAATCAGACCGATGACACTGTCACTGCCCAGCGCCTCCACGGTCAAGTAGGCCGCTACTGTTGAATCCAGTCCGCCGGAGAGGCCAATGATACCGTACTCAAAGCCCGCAGCGGCCATCTGATCGCGGATGAATTGCACCAGCTTTTCTCGTACGGTCGGAGCGTCAATGTTCAGTACTGACAAGAATAATCCTCCTGCGAGCCGGTGTGGACTAAGGTGCGCTGATCGGGGGGCCGCCGGCCGCCGATTCAGCCTGAGCTTTCTGGAATTCATCCAGCCACTGCTGTTCCTCCTTCGTACCTTCGGTATGCTCCATCTCTTCGTATATTTTCTTCAGCTCAGTATGAATGCGGTAGTTCTGGTACTGGAAAGCGGCGGCCCAATCCGAGGCACTGGCGAACTGCTGAATAGCTTCTTCCGGTTTGTCTTGCTCGCGTAGCAGTGTACCCAATTCCAGATGTATCTGAGCAGAGGAGGCGCCCTCCTGTTGCTGGACAATCTGGCTCAAATACTCGATGGCCTGTGTCACATCTCCTTGCTGCCGGTAAATACTGGCCAGCGTATATCTAGCGGTCAGGTTGTAAGGATCACTTTTGGCAGCTTCGGCCAGCAGTGGAAGAGCTTGCTGCTGGTGGCCCTCCATCACCATGGCCATAGCCTGAAGTTCAGGATCATAGATGTCGACGCTGGCCTGTTCCCTGAGATTCCGTCTGTATTGGTTCCAGGCTTCGTCCGCACGATAGCTTTGCTGCTGGCTGATGTAGCGCTGTTTATTTTCTTCAAAATCTTTGGGTAGCTCAATGCGTTTGTCTTCTAGCTTGATGATATGGAATCCGAAGGGGGTCTCAATGACATCACTAACCTCTCCCGGCTTAAGGGCAAAGGCAACGTCGGCGAACTCCTTGACCATCTGTCGGCGGCCGAACCAGCCCAGGTCACCGCCCTTCTCGGCGCTGCCTGGATCATCAGAATGCTCGCGCGCCAGTTCGGCAAAATCTGCGCCCTGTCGAATCTTCTCCAGCAACTCGTTGGCCTTCTGCTGGGCTTGTTGTTTGGCGGTTTGATCGGAGGCTGCGGTGTCTGGCGATTCTTGCTGTTCGGACTGAGTTGCTTCGTTCTCGCCGGGAGTGTCTTGTACGATTTGCTCCGGCGTGATAAGAATATGGCGCGCTTTGACTTGTCTGTATTCGTCTTTGACCGTCTCTTCTGTGACCTGCACCTGGCTCGTGATATTGGTCTCCAGCTTTTCCAGCAGCATAGCTTCCTGAAGCTGTTCGCGGTTGGCCCCCAGCGCTTTCCGGACCTGGTCGTGGTACTGCTGGTAGGACATACCTTTGCGTTCCAGGTAAGTACGCAGCATCTTGCGGTTGGGGAAGCGGCTATCTATCGAGCTATCCGCCAGTTTTTCGATGCGCTGCTGTATCTCGTTGCCCGAGATGCTGATGCCTTCGGTGTGAGCTGCTTTGAGTAACAGGTGGTGCTCGATCAGATTCTCGAGAAGTTGGTGCTTGGCGAAAGCTTCCTGGGGGATATCCATTCCCCCGGGCTGCTGTTTGACCAGGCGGGTGAGGTGCTCCTCGAAGTCTCGGCGCTCAACCTTGTAGTCGCCAACCTGGGCGACTACTGGAGTGATCTCCGGCACGGGGCCTTCCCCCCCCGGCCGGGCAGTTCTTGGGCGGCGGCTCCCAGGGATAAGGGCAAATATGAATAGCAGCGAGAGCCCCATGAGAGTAATGACCATGAGGCTGCCTAAACGGAGTCTGAATTTGCCGATATGTATACCGACTGATTGACTGAATATCTTGCGTAGGCCCATTATGGACATAAGATCTGAAGTGCTCCTTGTTGCCTCAGATGCCGGTCAGGTGATTCTCGGATACGGGCTGTCACGATGCCACAGAAGCTCTGTTGTCTAATCCTGGGCGGCTGCGGCGGCCTGACGGGCCAATTCCAGCTTTATTGAGCAGAATTTGCTGCACATTGAACAGGCTTTGGCATCCAGCGTAGCTCGCTCACCCCGGCGTTTGTACACTGTTCCCGGATCCAGGGCAAGTTTAGCCATCTTACCCCAGTCTAGATTGAAGCGAGCGTCGGACATCTCGGCATCCCACTGGGCAGCGCCAGGCACGCCCTTGACCAAATCGGCTGCATGAGCGGCCAGCCGAGTCGTCAGCACGCCACGGACGACATCCTCTTCGTCGGGCAGTCCAATATGCTCAGCGGGAGTGACATAGCACAGGTAATCTGCGCCGGCTGCCGCACACAGCGTCCCGCCGATGGCGGCGGTGATATGGTCGTAGCCGGGTGCAATATCGGTCACCAGTGGCCCCAGCACGTAGAGGGGAGCGTCATAGGTGAGCTGCTTGTGAAGGGCGACGATGCCGGCGATCTGGTCCAGAGGCATATGTCCAGGCCCCTCGACGAAGACCTGCACACCCCGCTGGCGCGCGGCCGTCACTAGCTCACCCTGCACCCGCATTTCTGCGATCTGTCCGAGATCTGATGCGTCGGCGATAGCACCGGGTCGCAGACCGTCTCCCAGACTGGCGGCTACTCCATAATTGTCCAGGATGTCCAGTAGGCGGTCAAACTGGTCATACAGGGGATTTTCGGCGTCATTAACCTGCATCCATCGCGCCAGCATACTGCCCCCACGGCTGACTATTCCGCCGACACGGGGAGCCTTGTCCAGTTCGGCGACAGTTGAGCGGGTGACCGCGCAGTGTAACGTCATAAAATCAACGTCGTCCTGGGCCTGTCGTTCAATCACCTCGAAGATCTGATCGGCGGTCATCTCGGTGATACGACCTAAGTGGTTGCTGGCTTCAACGGCGGCCTGGTATATTGGCACAGTCCCCAGGGTGACCGGGCAGTGCTCGCGGATGACGTGGCGAATCTCATCCAGGTCTCCGCCGGTACTCAGATCCATTACCGTGTCAGCACCCATAGTAACGGCGGCATCGAGCTTGCGCAGCTCGTCGTTGAGATCAGGGAAGTCGGGAGAGGTACCCAGGTTAGCGTTGACCTTGGTAGACAACCCCTTGCCAATGGCCAGCGGGCGCACTGGCCCGTCAGGATGGCCGAACACGACGATTTCCCCAGCACTGATACCAGCCTGCAACCGGTCAGCGCTTACTTGTTCCTGGCTAGCGATTTCAGCCAGAGTTTCTTTATTGGATACTTGTAGCGGATCAATTGACGAAGGCATTTCTATACACGTTCCGGTAATAAGGAGTAGTAAAAAGCGTGAAGGCATACTGCCTAGCGCTGGCCACCAACCCTATCCATCTGTCCATATTATATACTAACTTTCAGGGGGAATGCAACAGGACAGCGGGTGGCGATAACTGATTATGCGGCACAAGCTGGCGGGTAGCCTGTATCTGTCGCCTCAACAGGTAACTGACAGCAGCGGTCGGCCGCTTATGAGCCTTTTCCGAGCATCTGTAGAGCTTCAGCGACCTCCTCAGCAGCTTTGTCGCTCTGGCGGGTGCTGGCGAACTCCTCGAGAACTTCGGTGGCCTCAGTGGCTCCCAGTTTAGCCAGGGCCACTCCAACTTCGCGCCGCACTAGCCCGTGGGGATCATCAAGGGCGTCAATCAAGGCTTCTGAAGCCTGTTTTTTCTGGCCAATTTGCCCCAGGCTCCTGGCGCTGTGCAGGCGTACGCTCCACTCGGGATCGTGCAGAGCCGCGATCAAATGTTCGACCCCCTTGTGGCTGCCGACCTCGCCGATTGCTGTGGCTGCCGCCATCCGTGTGACCCAATCCTTATCGTGCAGCAGTTCACTGAGCGGTTCAATAGCGTTAGCAGTTCCCACTGAACCCAACCCCTGAGCGACGGCACAACGCACCGAAGCATATTCTGAATCAATCAGTTCAGCTATGTGTTTTACCGATGACATCTTGCCCAGCTTGCCCAGAGCGATGGCGGCAGCGGAAGTGACGCTCTCATCAGGGTTGTGAAGAGCTTTGGTTAGGGCTCGCCGAGCCCGGTCGTCACCGATATTGCCAAGTACCTCTACTACGTAAAGCCGCAGATCGCGGTCAGCGGTCTCCAACTCTTCAAGAAGGGCGGGAACCGCATCTGAACCGATGCGGGCCAGAGCCTGGGCTGCCGCGCTGCGGATGTCCTCACTGAACGAGCTTAGAGCGCAGACCAACGGTTCGATGGCTATATTGCTACGTATCTGGCCCAGGGCCTCGGTGGCGGCCCGGGATAGCTCGATATTATCGGATTGGAGAACTTCGATGAGCGGCTCGATGGCACGCTTGGACTTCAGGTCGCCCAGAGCACTGACGGCAGCTCGTTGCACTTCGATATTAGGATCATTAAGGCGAGCAATAAGCTGCTGGGCAACCGAGGTGTCACCTATGCTACCGAGGGCATCTGCCGCCCACTTGCGAGTGAGTTGATCCTTGCCGATAAGTGCATCCAGCAGTGCCGATACCGCGGCCTCGCCAATATTGATAAGGGCTGCTGTGGAGATGCGCTGGACATTCTTGCTGGTGTCGCTGAGGCTCTCAATGAGTGGCCTTATTGCTTGCTCATCACTGATCTCGCCGAGGGTAGTGGCCGCCACCATACGTACTTTATACTCACCATCATTGAGCAACTTTACCAACTGTGGCACTGCCGGCGAACCAATTTCCACAAGTTCCTCAATTATTTCTTGGCGTGCTTGAGAAGTTTTCGCCGTAGGCAGACTGGCAATTAGCCTGGCGATTTTGCGTTTAGGAGCAGCCACAATGAAGCCTCTGTCCGGGGTCTAGCGTGTTGTTAGAAGTCGTTAGAATCACACAGCACCTGCTACTGGTTGCCGATGTGATTCTGTGTCCCACTTGTCAGTTGCTCGATTCGCCTCGGCGGGCCGGGTGAGGTCACGCAGTTGTATTAGGTTGGAATTGCGACCCCTATCTTGGGATCGCCCTCCTTGGTTCCTCAGGTGCTGGTTTAACTGGCATCTCTTTGACTTGTTCGGGTTCTTTTGCCTCAGTTGTTTCTTCCTCTTTGGGCGCTTCTTCAGTTTCTTTCTTGGGTGGGGGCGAAACACCCAGTTGCTTCTGGATGGCGATGACCTTCCCACGGGCCAACTCAACAAGTTCATCTTGCTTTTCTTTAATCTCGGCCACAGCACTTTTCGCCTTATTCATCTTAGTGTGGATGCGAGTGGCCTGGGCGGTGTCCTCGTTGCTTGCCGCCTGGGTTGCCAAGCTACTCAGCCGAGTGGTGGCCCCTTTGAGGACCTCCATAGCGCCGGCGAGATCGTTAGCGTCGAGCATCTGGGTTGCCTTGTTGAGCTGTTCCCCGATCTGGTGCTCCTGCATTTGGTACTGCTGAGTCCGAACCTGTTTTTCCTGCAGTTCGCGCTGTTCAGCTTGCTTCTTGGCCCACAGTGCGTACCACGCCAGGGCAGCCAGTATGATTATCAGTACAATCACAAACCATACGCCTCGGCTGCCCCCGGTAGGCGCGGACGGCTCTATCTCAATGTCTATCTCTTCTGCCTCAGAGGCTTCTTCCTGCTCGGGGCCTTCAGTGATGTTTTCATCCTCAGGCATTTGTAACACCCTCCTTTAGCCATCAATTACCAGATAAAGAACCACCAACGGGAATAGCCTATATATTATACGGGCCAAGACTGGGTCTGTCAAGCAATCTGCACAAATCTGGAACTGAGCTAGAATCCGACTCAATGGCATGAGAAAATCCCCCGAAGGCAACCGGAGGTAACTGGGTTGTGCTCAGCGGTATTCTAGCTGGCGACCCACTTGACGAAATCGTCGAACGACTCTGAGAAGCCTTTCAGGGTGCGGACACAGGGCAGGAAGCTATCGAACTCATCTACCGTCATCCCATCGGGCTCGTAGGCCTTGCGGAATAGCTCGCTCTTGTACAGTTTTTCCATAATCTCAGGGGGTAGCGGTGTCCACATGCCGTCTGGGTTCAGCTCGCGTGGCTCGCTGTCGAATTCCTCCTGGCGATTCGGGAAAATAGTGATGAAGCAGGAGACTTCCGGCTCCCGGTGAATTGAGCGCAGGATGTTCCACGCACCCCGCCCCGACGCTGGCAGCATATTGGTCTTCTTCAGGCCCATACCTCCGCGCATCGGGTCCATACACAACAGCCGGTATTCGCGCTGGCGAATGGCAGTGGTGCACCAGGTCTTGACTTCCTCCCAGTCGCTGATGCCGGCTTCTTGCAGCTCCTCGCCGACCGGGTCATCGAGGCGGCCATCCATCTGTGTGCGGAAGCTTACCGGAGCGATGCTGTTCTTCTCAATGACTGCGCCGAAGGCAATCTGCTGGGGCAGGGAGTAGTTGACGGTGATATTGACCCCCATGCGATTGCTGGTCAGCTCAGCGGCTGCGGTCAGCCCGGCCTTGGTCCCGGGCACTTTGAAGACAGTGTTAGGAATTCCCCCCAGAGCCTCCTCCAGCCGGGGCCAAACGTAGTTGGCTTGCTCAACCATGCTCTCAGCATCATCGGAGTTCTTGGGATTAAGTTGGAGGCTGACGTAGCCAATGCGCTCGTCGGTCAGCTCCCAGATTGGGCGCAGCAGCTTGCAGTTGGCCACCACAACCGCGATGGTCATCTCGTAAGCGAGCTGCAGCGCGTCCATGTCGGGGTTGTCTTCCTGCATCTGATCACGGATAGGTGTCCAGCGCTCAGGCTCTTCTTGACGGGCAATGTTGACCAGTTGTGGATTGGTCGTAACGAGGCAGGCCCCTTTACGCATCGCCTCGCGCAGATGGACAGCATAATCGTTGCCCCAGAAGGTGTTTACCTCGCCGGCCAGAGCCATGCGAGCCAGATGGGCCAGGTTGCTCTCATCAATTTCCGCAACTGTCTCTTTGGCCTGCTTGACCAGGTCATCACGACCCCACTGGGATAGCAAGGCATAGTTCTTAGCGGTTTCGCTATCCAATTGGGCCTGATCTATCTTCTGGGTGCTATCCGACTCTACTAGGGCATTCTGCTTCAGGCCCCAGTCGGCGAGCACCGATTGCAGGTCAATGGCATTGGCGCAGAGCACC
>JALGTD010000060.1 GCA_029821515.1 Candidatus Zipacnadia bacterium
ATTGGCGGCGGCGATGCCTGTACTGCCCATTCCGGCCCAGCGGGCCGTACTCATCCAGATCTGGCAGTATCCTGCCGAGGCTATGCCCAGCAGGAGTACAACACACAACAGCGTTGCGTAGATTCTCATTTTCGTAAACTACCCTCCCGTCTTGTGGTGATGTGGTGAGACTGAACTATCCGTCTTTGCTGCGATTACCAACCCCTACGGGCCAGCCCGGCTACGTCTGGTTTTGCGCATCACCCCCTTGATGGATGGTACGCTCGCACTCACCACGGGAGGCGGACCAGGAACGTGTCCCCACAGGGTTGCCGAAGTTTCCCCCGCGGCAGCCTCCGTATCCGCCTCTACCCACCCTCAGTGCAAACGTGTCAGCTTGAGAGTATGTTGCCCGCTAAGTTATATTCACACCGAACCAGCTTTATACTCGGCCTGTCTGATGTCTGACTTTAGAATCCCTATAATTGAAGCACAATCTGGTTCATAAGTCAAATCCTGGGGGGCCTGGTGAGGCCGTCGCCGGTGTCCTGGAGCGATCGTTTACCTCCCCCTGCCTCTACCCTTGCCTCACTGGCAGCCCCTTCTCACTAGACTTGAGCAAGTGCTTATCGGAGAGCGTTGGTAACCACGGCTCACAAAAAAAAGGCGGCGCAGACCTGAGGCCCGCACCGCCCTGTGCTTCGCTGCATCAACTACTGCGACTCGCTATTCAATCTCGACTTTCTTGCCTTCGGCCGGTTCTGGCGTCTTGGGCGCCCGGACTTCCAGCACGCCGTCGGCGAACGTGGCGCTTACTGCCTCGGGGTCAATTACGTGAGGCAGCGCGACACTGCGGCGGAACCTGCCGTAGCGCATCTCGCGGCGGTAGTAATTGTCTTCGTCAACTTCCTCGGTTGTCGTACTCTCACCGCTGAGCACTACCCGATCCTCGGTAGCTGTTACCTGCACATCTTCTTTCTTGGTACCCGGCAACTGGGCTTTGATTACCACCTCGTCGTCGGTCTCGTAGACATCTACTGCCGGTGCCACTTCGTACTCCTCACCTTCCGGCCACCAGCGGCGTGGCAGAAACTGCTCCATCGTTCGTTCCACCTCACTTAGTAGGTCGGACGGTCGGGTCTGTCGCCATCGTATTAGAGACATTTCCTCATTCCTCCTTTTTGGCACCCTTAGGCGGGTGCTTTGGTGAACATTGAGTGTATACGACTAAAGGTTCTACACACCTATAGACGCAATTGCCCCCCCAAAATGTTCACTATTTCCGTGAAATTTTTTGGTCATTGGCCGGAAAATCTTTAGACTCCTAGCTTCTGGTAGATGGACTCAACTTCTCTGACCAGCCGCTGCGGGCCGAAGCGCTGCTCAAGTGCCTGTGCAATTGCGGAGTCTTGGTCGCGGGCTGATGCGACGGTTGCCCACGGCTGTTCTAGGTCGTAGACTGTCCTGGAGACCAGGAATTCGTGGTAGGGGATACTGGGCCGCCCTTCTATGGGTAGTTCAGACTCTTTAAGCTGAGGAGCTGTATGCAACTGCCGACGGATGGCTTCAGCAAGCTGCACGCTGTCGGCTGTCTCCATCAGTTCAGCGCCCGGTAGTGGGCCGAAGATTTCGCGCAGCGCGGGGGTAGGTGCCGCGATCACTCGCAGCCCTCCCGCCAGTGCCTGTAGCCCGCGCAGTGCCGCCCGATCGGCGTCACTGAGCAGCACAATTATGTTGAGAGCCGCAATAACCTGGCGGGCGTCGCGGCGCGCGCCCAGAAAGATACAACTACCGCTGAGACCCAGTTCGTGGGCTAACTCTTCTAACTCCTGGCGGGCGGGGCCCTCCCCGATTATGACAAACTCAATGTTGGGCAGGTCCTCATTGAGGGCAGCGGCAGCCTCCAGGAAGCTTTCGATGCCCTGGCCGCGCTCCAGGCGGCTGAGTAGGCCGATGATGGCAGCATCCCGATGCAGGCCAACCTGGCGGCGCTTGATGCCCGCTTCCAGCGACCGACTCGGTGAGCGCTCCAGGCTGGGATAGATCACGTGCATGCGAGCTTCGATATGAGGGGCGAGGCTAATAAGTTGCTCGCGGTCGTGCTGAGATGAGACGACTAGCTCATCACAGCACCCCAGCAGCCAGCGTATCCCTCCTCTCCGTGCCCAACTGTGGTAGGTCGTTGCCACAGCGGCTTCGCGCGAGCCGTGCAGAGTGGTAACAATAGGCAGAGAGCTGGCGGCTCGCCAACTTCGGCTAGCCAGGACCGCTACCGCGGTAGCTTCCATATTATGGCAGTGGACCAGCGCGATGTCACGGGCCTGGATAAGCCGCCGCAGTTGGCCGGCTGCAACCAGATATGCTTGGGGTGAGAAGGACTGAGGAATTTCCAGATATACCCAGGGGGTGTTCTGACGGGAGAGTCGCTCGCGCATCTGCGGCGTGAGCTGCCCCGCCACCAGCGGCTGGTACCGGCTCCGATCCAGCCCTTCGACCAAAATGCGTACCTGATCAGTGGCATCCGCATCTCCCCGTGGGACTAGTTGTAATATACCAGCTTTGTTAGCCATAGGTGTTGGTCGTTGGTATACCGATATGCGCCTCTATTTGGTAGGACAGACGTTTCGCCTGTCAATAACCAGTAGCGGCATCTCGGCATCTCCATCACGGTGTGTAATAGGCCCCACTCCAGCCCATCTTCTCAAGGTAACCTCTGGCGTGGTTGATGCGGTCTTTGTTGCCGGGGTGAGTGGCAAACATTATCTCAAAGTCATTAGGCTCACGGCTCTGTATCTCCTGGAATAGCTCCAGCACGGCCACCGCCGCCGTCGGATCATAACCGGCATTGTGTGCATAGAGCATACCCTCGCGGTCAGCCTCAAATTCATTGTCGCGCCCGTAGTCCAGCAGCATCAGGCTGCCGACGGTCCCTGCGATACGCGCGGCGCTCTTCTTCTTAAATATCAGGGCAATGATGGCCTCATAGCCGAGTTGTCGCTCGATGCGGTGCACGGCGTGCTGATGCGCGACGTGAGTGGTCTCGTGCCCCAGCACCCAGGCAATCTTATCCTGGTCGTCCTCGAGGGCCTTGATCATACCCCGGAATATGTATATGCGCCCTCCGGGGAAGGCCACGGCATTAGGCTGATTGCTGGCAAGTATCCGGTAATCATAGGGATAGTCCGGCGGCTCGGCGGCTCGCTCGAGGTTAGCCCCAATGGAGTTGACTAGCGCGTTGCGGGCCGGGTCATGGTCGCGTCCGTATTTGTGCTCAAAGTCGTCGCCGGCATCCTGCCCCAGTTGGATCTCCTGACTCCTGCTAATCAGCCGGCTCTGGCATCCACAGAACGCAGTCAATGCGGTTAGGATGGCGACCAGGATACATATTCGCTGGTATCGTCTACAGTTATTCACGATGAGCACCTCCCGCTGTCCCTCTCGCCGTCCGGGCAGCATCGGTTTTGTCCATTATTCACAAGCTGAAATGCAAAGATCTCTTATGATAGCGAAACCAGTTGAAGAGGTCGTAATCCAGAATATTCGCTATCCACGGTGAGCAAAGGTTTGTTGCCGCATTGTTCAAGTGTAAAAGTTTTTGCCGGAAGGGTGTGGAAAACCGGCTTTTTTCAAAAAACGGGTTTCCCACAAAATCTGTTGATGCCTTTTGCCAATTATGTCATATTGGGCTGAGAGGTACGGACCTCGGCAGCCTGCAAATAGCTCAAGAAATATGAGATAAATATCATCGCGGTAACTACGATCAGCGCTGCCCACAGAACTGCGTGGTAATAGAACCCACGGCCAATGAACTGCTGGGCTGTGTACCAGGCCATCAACACGGTAATCACCACCACCGACAGGATGCTCAGGCAGGCACCCGTCGGCAGCTTTTCCACGGGAATGCTGCCCGCCAGGGTGGTGGGCGGCGAGCCCAGTGTAGGAATCACCCCCGCCGACGAACCGGCGGCATACCACTGCCCTAACGCATCGTAGAGTGCCCGCGTCGCCTGCTGAGCTCCCCTGAGCGTGTTCGCCTCTCGTGAGGCCAGCGTGAAGGCCCGTCCCGACTGGCCCGGCTTATGCCAGTGCACGACTATCCGCTGGGGCGCGCCCGGTTCATCCATCGGCTCAATTGAGCCAATATTCTCACGCCGCAGACTCCACGAGAAGCTATCTCCGTGGTAGATCAGCACGCCGTCGGCCAGTTCCAGGTATCCCACGTCTTGATCCGTCTCACCTTCCCAAACACGCAGCTCCTCGCCGGGGGAAAACCCGACAAATGTTGCTGCTGGTGCTGAAATGCCGACTTCTTCCCATTTCTGAGCCACGCTGCTCCGCAAGTAGCCGTTGCCAAATAGCGCCAGCCGCTGGTAGCTGACCCATGGCAGCAGCGATCCTACTACAAGAGCCAGTGTGGTGGCCAGGCCGGCGCTGGTGCCGGTGGGGCTGGGCAGCAGATAGGTAATTATCACCAAACCTGCCGCAAATGGCACCGTCCCGGCGGCTAATAGCAACAGGCCCGCCGTCATCCATGCTCTGCGCTTGAATTGTGTAGTGAATATTGACTCGCCCAAAGTTCTTCACAGCACCTTTTATAAACAATCTGTGGTAGGACAGGCCTCTTGCCTGTCAACAGCCTCGCTCCGGGTCACTTACTGTTGTTGTACGGTATGAGTAACGATCATCACAGCCTTGCGCTCCGCATCCCAGGAGACTTTCGCGTCCAGCGCTTCGGCCATCAGCCGCACTGGAATCAACAGCCGCCCGTTGACGATGATGCCTTGCTGCTTGCGAATGATCGCGCAAGTGTCGCCCTCGCAGATGATAGCAACCTGCTGAGATTCAATCCATTTGACTTCCGCGCCCACCGCCTCGGCTGCCGTCCGCAGTGGTGCATAGGCCTTTCCCTCCCGCACCCGCGCCGCCGGCGAAAACTCCTGCTTCTGGCCGTTCACGTAGACATCAACCAGTGTATTGGCCCAGGCACTGGCGGCCAGCGCTACCACAAGCACCAACGCCATTATTATACGTTTCATCGTTCCATGCTCCTATCGCCGAGTATATATACATTGAAATTCAAAGATGCCTTGTCGTCTCAACCCCGGTTGCAGGAGCTGTTTTAGTCGACACAATCACCCTCCTGTGGGGCGTAGCAGTATCTTGTCGTACCGTTCAAGTGTAAAAGTTTTTGCCGGAAGGGTGTGGGGAACCGGCTTTTTTCAAAAAGCGGGTTTCCCACAAAATCCGTTTATGCAGTTTGCCGGTCACGCCGCCAGCAGCAGCCCGCCGGCCAGCACCACAATTCCAACCACTGTTAGCAGCAGACTGCCCCAGAAGGCCACCGCCCAGTTATGCGAAGTCTGCGTGGTCCCGTCGGGGCTGTGCAGCTTCCACAGCTCCAAATACGGGCGCGGATAGCGCCGATACCAGCCCTCCACCGTGACCTGCTGTCCGACGAAGCTCTCCGCCCGAAACAGCCCGAACAGAAGGTTCAGGATGCCCAGTGGCTGGCGGTAGTCCAGCGTGATGAAGCCACTTTCGTCCTGCAGCACCAGGTCCTCGCTCCAAAACAGCCCGGGGATGCCCCGCCCGATAATCTTTCCTTTCAGGACCGCCGGAACCGAGCGAATGCGCGATATCTTAATCTTACTGACCAGGTCGGCTACCTGTGTCGTGGTAAATCCGTACTTGGGATAGGCAAACAGTGTGCGCCCAAACAGCCCGACGCCCAGGCCCAGTATCGCAGCGCCGATGGCCGCCCCAATCTGCCCACCTGCACCCAAAATAAGCGCGCCGGCAATCCCGCCCAGCAGCCCAATTACCGGCAGGTAGTTCATCAGCAGGTCAACAAAGAACTCGTCCCAGTAGCTCTCCGCTGCCTTATCGGGCAGATCATAAGTCGGCACCTGGCCCATGCTTCGCGCCTGTCGTTCCAGCGCGCGCAGCCGCCGGGCCGGCAGAGGGTGAGTGGAGTTTAGCTCGCAGATTGTCGCCCACGGGTTGAACAGGTCCCAGGCCAGCGCTCGCTGTACCGTCCGCGAGTCGGTGGTAGCCGCTACCGCATCCGTGCCGCCGGCGGCCAGGGCCAGTGAGCCGCCAAAGTCGCGGTCAAATATGCCCAGCATCTTGGCACCACCAGCGGCTGCTGCCACCGGTTGCATCTTGCCGGTTTCTTTGTCTTTGCGCTCGGTGGGATTACGGGCTAACCCGTAGGCGATTTTGACCAGGGCGGTGGCCAGCGCGTTCGGATTGCGGGTGATCTGTCCGGAGTACTGGTCGGCGTAGTATTCCCGCAGCCGCGACAGAAACATAACGATGTACTGGCTGATAATGTAGGCGATGAATGCCGCGATTGCCACCAGAACAATACCGCCGCCGCCCTTGCCGCGACTGCTTCGCCCCCGGATACCGAACCGGAAGATGTAATACAGCACCAGCGGTACCGTAGCCGCCACTGTCATCACCACAAAGTCCCAGTGGACGATATGCCCCAACTCGTGGGCGACTACTGCCTGCCGCTCGTCCTTATCGCACAGGTCCAGAATTCCCCGAGTGATGACCAGGCGCGCGTCGCCCGGGTAGTGCCCGAAAGTGAAGGCGTTGGGGTTACCGTCCTCAATTACGCCGAACTTCGGCTCGTGCAGACCCTGGTTGTGGCAGACCTGGCGGATAAGCGTGGCGATGCCCTGGTCTACGTGTTCGGGCGGCTGCCACTGAATTTTATAAATCCACTCGATGATGTACGGGCTGATGGCATACTGAATGCCGGCAATCACCAGCACCACTATCACGGCCAGCCACACCGGCGCCTGCAAGTAGACCAGCACCGCCGTAATCACCGCAAAGAGAATACCAAATAGCACAACCAGTGTCAGCGCGGAACGCAACGCGAGGTTGAACACTCATCACACCTCCCGCAGGCTAATTCATATCAAGGGAAGTATACGAGGGGAATAGGGATGTGTCAATTGAAGAATGACCGGATTTAGGTGGTTATGAGTAGGAGAGTGTCGGGCAATTCCAGCGCTGAGGAGTACAGAGGAGCCAGTTGCCATGGCCACCGCGGGAGAGAGGGTTCGGGGATTACTAGCAGGGAGGGATTGTACTGCAAGCCCGCTGTAAGCACGGCCTGGGCGGGGGCTTCGGTAGTGGCTATCACTTCGCCTTCGGTGTGGTAAGCCAACAGCGCTGACGCAACTCGAGCGCGCTCCCGGCGCAGAGTCCGACGCCCGGAGGTGGTGACGACCGTATTCAGATCAATATTCAGCGTCGCCGCAAGGCCTCCTGCCACCGACACGGCCCGTCCGCCGAGCTGACCCGGCCAATAGACAAGCAGCAGCGAGGTGATGGGCAGATACTGACTCGCACAGATCAGCAACGGGCCGGCCAGATGACCTTTCAGCAGGTTGCGCGTCGTACGACCGACTTGCCCGCCACTATGCGCTCGGCTACGGCCCACCACCAGCAGGTCAGCCAGGTCGGCCTCTTCCTGCAGGCAGGCTGCTGGTTGTCCACCGCTGGTTACCCGAATACTGCCCGCCGCATCCGCAGCAATCAGCTTGGTGCGGGCCTGCTCGACAAACGGCGGCACGCCTGCTGATTCGGTTTCCAGCTCCTCATCATCCAGCCCAACGTCCACCATTTCCGCAATGCCGGGCTCGGCGGCCAGCTCTAGCTTGGGAGCAGACCTCTCCTCAGTCCTGACGACCAGCAGCCGCACACGCCCGGAGGTAACCTCGGCCAGGTCAATAGCCTGCGCCAGAGCCACCTGCGCTGGACGGGATTCATCATAGCCAACCAGGATATTCTTAATCATATCTGCTCAACCCGTCTCTAAAGGTGAGGCGAATTATAGCAGGTTGAGTCAAGAGTGGCAAGAGGGCTCTCATGGGGTGGTGTTCAGCGGTAGAGTGTCTCCAGGTTGCTGGGGGTTTGCATCTTCCTCCTCACGTACACCTTCCCCTGGTCGGCGAGGTGGTCGTAGACTTCGCAGTTCAACGCGGTGGCCACCGGGCGTAGGTCCACGCGAGTGGTGCCGTCTTCCAGGCGCGGACGGCAGGCGATGACCTGGCTGCCGGGCAGCAGCACCACCTTGATGTCATCAGTCTGGTCGGAGACCAGCAGTTCCACCTGGTGGCGGTACTCATCCAGGTGCAGGCGCGTCCCCGGGCAGGTTTTGTTGGCATATTCACGGTGGAAATGGATCTGTTCGGGGGTAAGCTCGAAGCGCTCCAGCAGGGGGTAAGCTCGAAGCGCTCCAGCAGGGCTGCGACGACCTGCTGGCCGACGGCTACGCCGGGGTAGTCGGCGGGGTTTTCACTGTCGAAGTTGGCGATGTAAGATAGTCCAATTGAATACTGATTGTGGCCGCGGCAGTGCCCGCCCGCCCGGCTCATCGGCCGGCACAGAAAGATATCCCCGCTGGGGCCAATCATAATGTGATAGCCGTTATCCGACCAGCCCCGCTGCTGCATATGATAGCGCCGCACCGCGCGCACGGTGCTCAGGCCGCGGTAATCGGCGGCGGTTGGCCGCCAGGTGTGGTGGATAATCACCTCGGAGATGCGCCGCTCCATCGGCACTTGCCGGATATGCTGCACGCACTCCTGGAGAGTCACCTGTCGTTCCCCCGGCGTGAGTTTCTCTGAGTCAGTTGGCATCCCTGAGACCTCCCTCTCCTGTCCAGCCCGTGTGTTGTTGCTGCCGTTATGCTGTTGTTGTGCTGTCGTTCTGGGGATGGTCTTACCGACCCACAGCTCAAAGGTGAGATCATCGTCGTGGTAGGCGCCGCCGGCGGCTACAAAGTCAATGTAGTTATCCAGCACGGGGATCTGCACGGCAAACTTAGCGCCCACGCCGGCGGCTACCATCTGACTACCGAAGGCCACGAACGGCCCGACGGTAGTCTGCAGCTCTTGGCTCTCGTACAGTGGCCAGTAGGCGCCGGCCCCCCAGCCGACGGTGCCGCTCAGCAGCGACAGCTCGACGGTCTCGGTAACGGCGTCCGACGCCTCGCGCAGGATGTTGTCCGCCCAGCAGGTAGAACTCAGCGCAAGTATTAGCACAGGTATGGTCAGATACTTAAACATTGTTATACAGCTCCCTTCGGCTCCGAATTGGTACGGAAGACGGCTGCCTCGATGTCAGTGCGGTTTACCGGGTGCCCCTGGCGTTGGGCCTGGCGGACGACATATTCATACTTGGCCGCGCCCTGCCCGGCGCCATAGATTTGCTCGGCGGCTTCGACCAGTCGCTGCAGAAATTGGCGCAGCCGT
>JALGTD010000061.1 GCA_029821515.1 Candidatus Zipacnadia bacterium
TTGGATCTTACGCTCGTCCACGTAGCGATCCGGAAAAGCGAGCAGAATATGTGGTGCGCGGAAATAGGGCAGGACTTGGCCCTGGTAGAGATGTTCTTGCGGCGCGCCGCCGTAGTCTAACCACTGCGGCTTGGTCCAGTGCAGGAAATCGTCAGAGGTGGAGGTCATCATATCGCGATAGCCACTGCGGAACTCCCGATGGTACTCGCGGTAGCAGCCGGCGTACGCGTCCCAGAAGGCAATATTGTGCGAGTCAAAACCGTCACCTACAACGACCGGATCTTTCTGCATCAGCGACCAATGGATGCCATCAGGCGACTGGAAGGCCAGATTGCCAGCCAAGGCCGCCCCAAATCCCGAGGCCGATTCCTCCGGAGCTAGTTCCCCCTTTATAGTTCTTCCGACCGCCTTGTAGCGCGCCTCGGGCGGGCAGTTCGGGTTGGTGTCTTTGAAGACTGCGAAATTGTCTGAGGCATGTCGCCACTGTCGGGTGGGCCACAAGACGATGTTGTTGCGCGTAGTGCCCGTATACTCGTCCCGATATAAGCCCAGATTGGGCTTGACCCAGTGGACGCCATCCTGGCTCTCGGCATAGCAGGTCACCCGAGTACCGAAGCTTCCGTCCTTGAGATAGCGGCGGCCCTGATAGTACATCCGATAGACTGGGCCATCCCGAAAAACGGTGACTTTGTTGCTGATCCCGCCCTCCCAGGAGGAATCGAACCTAATAGCCACATCCTGCCGTCGGGGCGAATGCAGCTCTCGAGTGACCCCATTCATTGACTCGATCAGATACCCATCAACGAATAACTCCAGGCGCGAGCCGATATCGCGTACCTCCTCTTCGCCTGGCGTTTGTGCTCCGCAACTGACTACGCCCAGTAATGCTATTCCACAAAAGACCGTCACCCATCCTGACGGACTCATCGTGGACATGACTTGTCTGCCTCCTTGGTGGTAGTCCACCTGATATCTGCCAATCACAGCTAAAAACGAATGGCGTACAGATCCGCATCCTTCAGCGCAAAGCGCAGGCGGACAACTTGCCCGGTTAGCGCACTGACGTCCGACCCCGCCTTCCACTTCACTACTTCCTCGATTGCGTCACCATAGATCTCGGGACAGTCGGCGAGCGTGTAGCCGGCAATCGGGTTACCTTCCTGGTCCTGGATCTCCACCCGTATGCTGCCCACCGCCGAGGTTGAGTAGTTCATCATCAACTCACTGCCCTCAATAGTCACCGGCTTGGTCGTAAGCTCACCACCGGCGTAATCCGTGTGAACCGAGACAAATCCATCCATGCGCAGTGTATAGCGGCGCAAGTTGCTCTGGGCACTGTGGTAGTACTCGTTGCTGTAGAACGATAACTCATCGGGCGCACCGACGATGTGTGACTTGGTGGTTACGATGCCCCAGGCCGGGCAGTTGTTCTCATGCCACCACCGACCTTCTTGCGGCCCCGGGCGAATGAAAGCCTCCTGCCATCGGTGGAAGTGCAGGCCATCGCGGCTGGTCATGAACACCGCGTCGTTCACCGCTCCCCCAAGGGCTAACGGATTATCCGGAAGCTTCGTCCGCCCACCGACCATCCGCATGGGAAAGCCCATGAAGATATGCGGGGCGCGGGGATAGACAGTGATGTTGTTGTCGTAGAGCTGTTCCGCCGGCACATCGCCATACTCCAGCCACTGGGGCGGATCTGACCAGTGCACGAAGTCATCGGAAGTCAGAGTCGCTACCGAGCGAACTTTGCCGCCATTGGGCATCCAGACGCGGAAGAACGCGACATACCGGCCGTACACGGCATCCCAGAACGCCACGTTATGGGAGTCGAATTCGCCCTTCTTGATGATCCGCTCCTCCTGCATCAGCGACCACTGGATCCCGTCCGGTGACTGATAGGCTAGCAATCCGATTTGCGGCAGCCAGTTGTAGCCGGTGGCGTCGGGCTGCGGCGGTGCCGGGTCCTGCCTGAACATGATGCGGCCCACTGCCTTGTAGCGGGCTTCCGGCTTGCAGTCGGGGTTGGTATCCTTGAAGACGGCGAAGTTTGTGCCGCCTGTCCCGGCCCAGATGATGTTATTGTGTTTGAGGTCGTCAGTCTCAAAGATATTTAGGTCAGGCCGCTCCCAGTGAATGCCATCGCGGCTTTCGGCGTAACACGTGACGATGTCATCGTCTCCAAATGCCCCCGGGACTATTACCGCGTCGGCCACGCTGGCCAGGTCGCGATAGTACATCCGGTAGATGTCGCGATTCTGGTAGACGTCCTGAAAGATGGTCACGGAGCGGTTGCCCCCGGGATAGACCTCGCCGCTGACCTGATTAGTATCGTCCCATACCAGCTCGCGCGGTACGGGATGGTGCAGGCGGAGCTCCGCTCCTTCCATGCTCTCGATGAGCCAATCATCCACAAACAGCTCCAGCCGCGAACTAATATTGCGTATCTCCTGCTGACTTGTCTCCTGCGCAGATACCGGCTCAGCCAATGAGTTGCTGATGACTTGCAGCATAACACCTCCAAGGAGAACTAGCGGAACAACAAGCCACCATACTTGGGCACGGCCCGGTATTACTGATAGGTTCATAAACCCTCCAACTTGTGAAATGTCTCTCGGGAGTGTGCCGACACAGTGTGTAATGCACCAATGGTCGCCAATCGGTTAGCAACACTATATGCATTGATGTTACCATGCATTACGCCAGCGTGTCAGAGTCACATCAATCGTCCAAAATCCCAAATGGCCACCGGCCCTCTGAGCCGTTCCTGCACTTCGCCGCAGGCAAGCGCCTCCGCCAATTCGGCCATTACCTCGTCGAGAGCCTCGCCGTAGTGAGCAACGATTTGCTCGGTATGTGCCAGCGTGACACTGATACTATTTCCAGCCAGAAAACCACGATCGAGCATTAGCTGAGTGAACAGCGTCCGCAACTCCTCGTTTAACTCGTGGTTAAAGTGGAAACCGGGGGCACACGGGTAGCTGTCGGCAACTACCAGCGGGACTTCGTACTTCTGGGCAGCACGTCGCCATTGATCTTGTAACTGCCGGCCGATGCCGGCCACGTACGCCGGTACGTCAATACGCTGCATTTTCTGCAGCGTGGCCAGTGCAGCGGTTGGCCCGATACTCTCCGTCCAGTAGCTACTGCTGATAAACGACCGTCGCGCGCCGACCATCGCCTCGCTCGTGCCGATGATTGCCGCGATAGGATGACCATTGCCCATGGCCTTGGCAAAGACCGCTATGTCCGGGTTGACGCCCAGTCGCAGATGGGCACCACCCAGGCACAGGCGCCAAGCAATACTAACCTCATCAAAAATAAGCAGGCCCCCGCGCTGGTGGATTTCGTCGCGAATTGACTCCAGAAAGCCCGGCTGAGGGTCGTACCCGCGGCACGGCTCCATAACCACCGCTGCCAACTGGTCGCCGTGTTGCTCTATAATTTGCTGAAATTCTGCCAGGTTATTATACTTGAAGGGAAGAACCGTGCCCCGTAGTTCTCGGGGTACACCCAACGGATCCAGGCCGGGCAAAAGGTGGCCACGCAGAGCATCGCTATCTCCTAAGTTGGCCGCCAGATACCAGTCGTGCCAACCGTGATAGCCGCAGACCGCCACCAGCGAGCGATCGGTAGTGGCACGGGCGATTCGCACTGCTATCGCCATCGCCTCTCCACCAGTGCGAGCATAGCGCACCTGCTGGGCCCAAGGATGAATCTCACAGAGCAGGTCCGCCAGTTCTACTTCTTCTGGAGGATTAAGTGAGCACATACTGCCCAGTTCCAGGCGACGCTTGACAGCTTCAGTTACGTCGGGATCACGAAAACCAAGCAGACACGCACCTACGCTATTGGTTGACATATCGTAGAAATGGTTGCCATCCAGGTCCCAGGTCTCACAGCCGTGTGCTTCGCGAAAATAAGCCGGCCACTGGTCCGGCGCATGCCTTTCGGGCCACTTGCTGAACAGTTGCACCCCGCCGGGAATGCGTTGCTTGGCGTGTCTGTAAAGATCATAGGTCTTTGGTGCGTCGAACGGTTCATTGTCCGTTGTACGAGAAGCCATTTCTCACCACCTGTAATCAGTTGATTGCCTTCTTGTGGTCTATAATTGCGGTGATTATGTGCTATTCAATGGAATCGCCATCTCCAAGTTCCGGACTGTACCCAAAAACATTCCCACTCGCGGCCAGTCCGTGGCAGAAGTGATAGCCGTATCTTCGCGTCCCGCCGGTAACATCCTTCTTTTTTACCAAGAAGACTCCCCAGTTGTTACTCATCCGCTTTGCCTCCGTTCTTGTCCCCACCCGAGTCCGGCGGGCGGTAGACGGTCAGCATGTTGACCTCTTCCATGGAGACTTCATGCTTGAAGCGCGTCCACAGCAGAGCGCAACCGACAGCGGCGGCGCCGGCCAGCACGACAGTGATCGACAGTGACAGCGCTGGACGTAGCGTGTGAATGTAGACCGCCCGGCTCAGCACAAGGCCGATGATTCCACCAGCCACGCCGCCACTGAACAAGCGCACAGACCTAACATTATTGGTCGCGGTCCACAACAAGCTCATCGTGTACCCTAAGATTACGGTAAGGATAACCGCGATGGTCCCGTACCACGTGAAAGCCATATAGGGCTTTACCGCTAGTGCCACGACCAGCGCTATAGCGCCCCCGGTTAGACAACCCACGGTATTCGCCCGTCGGGTCAGCACTCCCAGAACAAATATCCCCACCATCGGACCGGAGAAAGGAAAAATTATCTCTCCCAGCTTCTGGTTGATGGTTTGCAGGTTGAGCTGCGCGGCGTAGATGGCACCTGAGGTGCCGATCGCGCCCCATACTAGTGTCCCCCACCGCGACACGCGCAGGTAATGCGCCTCGGTCTTGGCGGGCTTGTGGAAAAACCGGCGATAGTAATCCATCACGCAGACCGTTGTCAGCGAATTGATTCCCGAGTCAACGCTCGACATGGTTGCGGCAAAGATGCCGGCGACAATCAATCCGGCCAGGACGGGGTGGAGTTGGGTGGCGATGAAGTGGGGCAGCAGGGCGTCGGCTGGCTCAGCAATGCCCTTGGCCGCCAGCCCGAGTAGCGCCGCGTCGCGTGCTGGCTCGGCGGTATACAGGGCAAACAGCGCGATTCCCACGGCGTACAGCAACACCATGACCGGTAGAGTTATGATTCCGGTCCACACGCCGGAAAGCACGGCGTCACGTCGCGACTTAGCACTGAAGACGCGCTGCAAAATAAGCTGGTCGGTAGTGAAATAGCTGATGGTCCCCACGATGCCGCCGAAAATGATCGTCAGCCACGTGACCTTCTCCTGCAGGTCGAGTTCGAAGCCGGGCGTCCGCAGCTTGCCATGCTCGACAGCCATATCCCAGATTGCCCGGGCGCCGCCCGGGAATATGCCGATTACCACCACGAGCACCACAACTGCGCCCCCCACCAGGACGAAGAACTGGAGCACGTCAGTCCAGATGACGGCCTTCATCCCCCCCAGCGTAGTGTACAGGGTTGCCAACGCCCCCACGGCGATGACCGAGGGCACATAAGGAACGTCCAGCACCACACTTAGTGAGAACGACGCACCAAATAGTGCTATGCACAGCCACGAACCCCGGACAAGCAAGAACAGAAAGCTGGTGGCCGAGCGGATCGAGACGTGAAAGCGCCGCTCTAAGAACTCGTAGGCGGTGTACAGTTTGAGCTTGTAGAAGAGGCCTAAGAAGACTATAGCTCCCGTGGCCCAGAGCACCGGCCCCAACACCAGCCCGAAGGCGTAACGTATGTCCTCGCGGTAGATCCACGAGGGGCATCCAATATAGCTGATGGCGCTCAGGTCCGTGGCGACAATAGAGATGGCCACGGCCAGCCAACCCATCGAGCGACCGGCCAGGAAGTAGTCCGATACCTCCTTCTGACCCCGGGCAAAGAAGCTGCCCAACGCAACCACGATCACCAGGTAGAGCACAATAATGACCCATCCTGTCGTCCCCAGTCCGACAGTTATCGCCTCATTGTTCATCTCTTGCCTCCGGTCAATCCTCTGTTAGCCTAGCAGTTCAACCAGGTTGATGCCCAGTTCCGCAGCCAGTTCGGTTATAGTCTGCCAGGTCTTGTCCGGGATGGCAATGCCCTCGCGCACACGCTTCTCTTTTGCCCTGAACTCCAACTCGCCGGGAATCAGTATCTCCGTGGTCTGGGCATCGGTGGGCACCTTCTTTATCTCTCGGAACAGCTCGTCGGCTTGTCGCTGGAACTCCTCCAGATGAACGAATCTCTCCACATCCAACACCAACATCATCAGCCCGTTGCCCTCTCGATATTCCGGCAAGTATGCGCAGCCAAATCCCGCCAGGATGCCACCCATCATCTCCACGAGCAGACTAAGACCATAACCCTTGTGTCCCCCGAAGGGCAGCAGAGCTCCCCCTCGCTTGAATAGGGCGTCTGGGTCTGTCGTCGGGCGGCCTTCTTCGTCCACCATCCATCCCTCGGGGATAGTCTCGCCCTTCTCCTGGGCCAGAAGCACCTGCCCGGCAGCCACAACCGAGGTGGACATGTCCATGATAAGCGGCTTCATTTCGCCCGCCGGCAGGCCCCAGGCCAGCGGGTTCGCCCCCAGGAACCGCCGCGTTCCGCCATATGGGACAACCAGGCCTCTATCAGGCGCCAACGTCCCCGAGCTGCATAGTATAATAGCGATCAGGCCCTCGTCTACGGCCATCTTGACATAGCCCCACAGCATCCCCACGTGGTTGCACTTGTTGACGGCCACAGCAGCTAGCCCGTGCTGCTTGGCTGTCTCGATGGCCACATCCATGGCCTGCGCGGCCGTCACGTACCCGAAGCCCCAGTGGCCGTCTATCAGCACCGTAGGGGGGTCGTTCTTCACGATCTCCATCTGCGCGGTGGGGTCTATCTTCCCCGCCTTCATGTCATTCACATATCTGGGCACGGATTGCAGACCATGCGTGTCGTGACCGTAGAGGTGACTATCAACAGTGTAACGGCTGATGATTTCGGCTGCCTCTGGCGGCGCTCCTATCTTCTCGAAGATGGCGAACGTCAACTTCTTCACTTGAGCGGGTCTCACAACTGACATACGCTCACTCCTCAGGTCTGAGTTTGTCGACCGTTATCGGCCTGCGGACAACAGGTCTTGCTACGTTGCACTGTTGCTTTCGAGCTGGAATAGGCCGATGGCGTTATCACGCAGGATAAGTCGTTTCTCTGGAGTGCTGATCTCGGCGTGGTCAATTCGCGCACGCTGCATCGGCGCGAAGTAGCACGGCGTATCGCTGCCATAGAGCAGCCGCTCAGCCCCAACCTCACCCACCGCCCATTCAATTAGCCTCGGGGTCAGGCTCATGCCGCTGGAGGTGTCAATGTAGACATTGCCGTGGCGCGAGGCTTGTAGGACACGAACCTGGTGCGTGGGATCATCGTCCCAACCAAAGCCCAAATGGGCCAGGATAAGCGTTGCCTCGGGAAAATCATTGACAAAGGGCGTGTAGTCCTCGGGCATTGAATTTGGCTCCCCGCTGTGGGTGACAACGACGGCATTGTGCTCGGCGGCGAATTCGAATATCTGCTGACCATACTCAGAGATCGCATATCGGTGTTCTTCGGGATGTATCTTGATTCCTGCACACTGGGGCAATGCCAGCATCTCCGCCGCCTGATCGAAGGTCTTCGGCGCGAGAGGATTGACCACCACCCACTGCATGAGTCCCTCCGTTTCGCCCACGATGCGCCTGGCCTCTTCGTTTCCCGCAACCGCGTCCCCCTGTCCCCGTGGCATCAGTGCCAAAAACGGCGATACGATGGTCAGGCATATTTGTGCGTGGCGCGCCCGGGCCACCACAGTTGCTGCGTCGGCACTGCAAAACTCGTCCATTGGCGGCTTCTTGTCGCTGCGATAAGCCCCGTAGTGCCCATGCACATCAATGGCTTGCACTTTGTCACTTGCCGTAGCCGCGGCCATCTCATCGGTGGACAAGCCCCCCTGCTCTGTGCACATGTCTGGTTCCCTCCTCGCAGCGCTTGATCATCAGCGCTGGTCGGCTGATTATTGAAAGCCATTT
>JALGTD010000062.1 GCA_029821515.1 Candidatus Zipacnadia bacterium
TCCTCAGCTTCCTGGGGATCTTCCAGCATCCGATATATCACGCTGTAGACGCGCTCGTAGTTAGCCTGAATAACTTTATGAAATTCTGCTGAGTCGTGCTGGTCGTTCAAGGACAGGTCCTGTGGGCTGTAACCTATTATTTATAAGTTGCAGCAATTATACCACAGATGTCCTGCCGCTTGCCACCGACCGGCGCTCGCTACAGGTGCGGCAGCCTCTATTTAGACAGTCAATCAATGGACCAGTTCCGCAGCTACCTGCAAAACCGAGGGATTCGCCACTCATTTGCCGAGCGCAAAGCAGCAAGGTTGGCCGGTACACGCAAAGTCAAAAGCTGCGAGTGTAGCTGATGCGGAACTGGACATCGCTCTTCTCATCAGTGGTGAAGCTGACTCGGAATTTGCGAGGCAGCTCGTAGGAGAGCCCCAGATCCCACTTATCTTCGGTCTCGGAGACGACGGTGTGGCGGTAGTTTACCAGCAGATCCTCCATCACATATTTGCCAATGTGAACATCAATCGGCTGATCAAATCCAAACATTACGGTGAACTGATCAAGCCCCAGGGCCTGTTTGATCTGCTCTTCAATAGGGCGGAATACTGCCGTCCGGAACCCGGCGGCTAGCAGTCCGGTGAACTGCTGAGAGAACATATCAGTAAGGCTGCCCCCGCCCTCGCCAGTCACCAGGCCCAGCGGCCCGGTGCCAATAATCTGATAAAGCTGGTTTTCACTAAGTGGCGGCCGCGAGCTTAGAGTCAGGTTGATATTGTTGGGCAAATTCCCGTCGATATTGATGAATATGGTCAGTTGATCTATCTGCCGGCCGTCAACCATGGCCGAGGGGATAAGCTGGCGAGCTTCTCCCCAGATGCGGCCCGACAACGCCAGTTCCATCGGCTCGCGGTACTCGCCGGGCTTGGGCCCGTAGTGGTATTGGACGCCCATCTCCGCGATGTGTACCAATCCGGTAGGAACGCTGGCCCGACCCGGTGTAAACTCCACCAGGCCGGTAATAAGCGGCCGCTGCGGGCTGCCCGTGAGATGAGCTACAGTGGTGTTGGCTTGCAGAGGTGCAGTAAGACCCGGCGTTTTGAGCACGACGTTCTCGCCCAGCACAACTTCAATGTCAAATTGCGGCGCCGGCCGCTGCGGCCCCCAACTGTAGGTTGGGCCACCGCCCCCACCGCCAGCCGGTGGCGCCACTCGCGCCTGGGAGGGGACAATCCGCCCCATCGCAATGGCAGGTTGACCCTTGGCAGGGTTGCTGACAGTTATCATACCGTCGAGCTGACCCTTGAATACCGGAGCATAGTTGACAGTAGCACCAACCAATTCAATCTCAAGATCTACCTCATTGTTGGCTAGCTGCACGTAATCGAACTTGTTTATTCGGGTATGGCCTGCAAGCCTCACCGCCCCTTCCCCGAGATTGCCGGCGAGCTTCTCGATCGTGACAAGTTGCGAGCGATCGGGCTGAGTTTTCATAGTGATTCGTCCGACCAGCTCGCGGATAATGCTCTCGCCCAACAGCGTCTGCTGCGGGGAGCTGATCTGCAGGGCCAAGTCAAACTGATTGTGCCAGAAGGAAGTAAGCTGGGTCAGAGCCACGCTGCCGCCCAATTTAGCCTCCGTATTATCCAACCGAACCTGGGCCGAGCTAATATCAATAACATTGTGGCCGTCACGGCGGTCGAGGGTAATGTTTGCATTGAAGTCTTCAAAGCCTGTATGCCACCCGGGCGGAGCGATTTTTCCCTCAGAGACCCGCAAATAGCCTTCAATAGCAGGATCGTCCAGCCGGCCGCTGATATTGATTTCACTGTCCACCCGCCCGCGGGCCCGCAACTGGCCCCACAGCGTTTGGTCAGGCTCTTTTTCGGCTCGCGCCCGCACAAACTCATCAAGAAGCGCCGGGAAAAAGCCCAAGTCAGTATTCTCAAGCTTGCCCACGAGTTCAATATGCCCCTCAGGATCCAGGCCCAGCGGCTTCCAGCGGACGGGCAGCTTGCCACGCAGAACGATCTCCTGCTCACCACGCTTAAGCAACAGCATATCAATGTCCAGGCCAGTCTCATCCAGGCTGAGCACCGGAATGTTGGCCTGGTCAAACTTGATGCCCTCAAATGTGGGGCTGTCGACAAACACACTACCGCGAAAGGAAGGCCGACGCGTGGGGCCGCTGGCCGCCACCGTAATGACTCCAATCGTCCCGCCCATAGAAATTTCTTCGGGGAGCCATTGCCGCCACAGCGCGATATTGAAGTTAGTGCCGTCCGCCAGTAGCGACAGTTCGCCGTCGGGATCAATGTTGCCCTCAACGGTCAGCAGACCCTCGCCCTGAGTGATATCAGCCAAGATGTCGTGGACCGCCACCAGTTGCCCATCCGCAATCTGCACGGTACACTCGCCACTGACATCAGGCAGGGCTTTACGGTCAAAGCTAAGCTCGGTCAGCTCCGCTTGAAGATAGGCAGTCATCTGCTCAGCAGAACCTTCCAGCGCCACGGCCAGGTCAGTATCCCCCAGGGCGCGCAAAGCCAGGCCACGCAACCGCTTTGCAATTTCACTGCTGCCTGACGCGCCGCCCACCAGCTTACTAACCGGTGCCGCCACGCGCAATATCCGGCTGATGTGTCCCCCAGACAACTCTACATACGCCCTACCCTGTTTCTGTTCCCACTGGTAGTCACCACCAGCCCGAACCTGACCGCCAGCTACCTGTAAGGTAGTATCCTGCAGGGAGACCTTCCCCTGCTCGACGATAATCATCGTGTCAATAGCACTAACCTGCTGGTCCCCTATCACCAGGCGGGGAACCAGCAGATGGGCCTGTCCAACTATCCCCTGTGGACTGCTGCGGATCACAGCCTCGGGCAAGTCCACCCGGCCAGCGATTTCCACATTGGTCTCTTCAGGAGAGATGATAGACTGTAGATCAATATTCTCCGCAGAAAACTGGAGGGTGAAGTCGGGCTGGGTGTACTGGCCGGCGACCAGTTGCTGCCATCGCCCCAAGTACCCTTCCAAGCTGATTGCTGCGCCGGCCAGCTTCAGATTCCCCTCCTGGATGCGTAGGCGGTCCTCATCCGCCGCAACAGTCAGCTCCATATCTGTGATCGGATAGGGGCCATAGTACCCATACGGGATGGCCAACTGCGCGGTGATTTCGGGGCGCTGCATTGTTCCGGAAACCGTCACACCGACCTCGCTAACCCCACTTAGCGGAGGGTCAAGCCCGAGATGGTCGCTTATTTCCTGAAGCCCGAAGCCCACCACCTTCAGATCAGCGGCCACTGGCATCTGCTGGGCCTGGGGGCTTAGCCCACCCAATCGCCCGCTGCCTGCTATCATCGCCGGCCCGCGGGATACCAGCAACTCGTCCAGCACCACCGCCGACTGCTCAACGGTGGCGCGAACACACAGGGCGTCAGTAGCGAATTGCTGGCTGCCGGCACCGAAGGCCACCAGTTCGGCATTACCGATCAAATCTTCCATCGTTCCGGTCACATCAGCCCGCACGAAGGCCACACCAGACAGGCCTGGACGACCAAGTTGCCGCCCCCAGTCAGCCAGATTCAGCTCAGCAGCGCTGACCTTCAGGTCCATTTTCTGCTCGCGACTGACAGCTCCCTGCACCCACACCTGGCCCTTGGGGTCGCTAACCCTAACCAATCGCAGATGCAGATTGGCCTCGCGCAACTCCCACAGGCCCGTGACCTGTTGGACGGTAACATCTCGGAAACAAAGGTCGCCTACCCGCGTCCGGCCAATTATGTGCGGCTTGCCCCCCCTGACTTCGCCGGCCAGCAGAAGGTTGGCCTGGCCGCTTAAATCGCCCGGGTCCAGCCCCGGGATCTGCTGAAGACTGGCCAGTTGTAAATCGCGGCCAGCCAGATCGAAGTAAATCTGTGGGTGGTCATCCTCATCCCAAACTGCAAGCGCCTGGCCGATGACCTTCCCTCCGGCTACCTCCGCCTGCAGGTTAGAGAGACGCACCGTGTTGCCCGCCATCTGTAGGCGGCCTTGCAGGTTATCAAGCGGCAGATCGTCAACGGTGGCGCGTCTGACTTGCACAGCGGTTTCCAGCACTGGCATCGCACCGGCGTAGGCCAGGTTCAGTTCAACGTTCTGCAGGTCGCTAATATGAACCGTGTGCTGCGTAGAACCGTCAGCGGATTCGTCTGGAATTGTCCACGGAGCGGGACTGAGCTGCGCGGCGCTGACCTGCGCAGCGATAGCCGGGCTTGCTACACTGGGGATGGACGCCTGCACCTGCAGGCCGCTAACCGCCACGGGAAAATCATCCTGGATAACGAGGTTGGTCATCCCCCGACTGCGCACCGCTAACTCAACCGAGGGGTCTGCCAGTTGACCGATGACCTGCAAATCGGCATTGAGCCGACCAGCGTCCCCCAGCAGGTTCACTGCCTGGTGGGAGTTAGGTGGCAGCAACTCCAGCACAGATTCGGGGGCCAGATTGGACACTCGTGCCGTCAAGTCAACGGTCAGGTCAGACCAATCAAACAGGCTGCCGGTTGCCTGTACGCCAGCTCCTGCCCATGTACCGGACAGAGTCTGAATATTCGCACCCGCTGGCGTGACACTTGCCCGGGCGTCGAATCGCACTGGCCCGCGCAGAGCAGCTACCCGTGCGGTGGCGTCCTTCACCGTGGCCGAGGCGAAGTAGTCAAGGCCCCTGCTTGACTCAGGATCTATTCCCCACCAGACAGTGAAGCGACCGTCAATGGTCCCTCCAGTCAGATCAAAACCGGGAGAGCGGACGAATTGCTCATACCACCAGGGGGCATCAACGCCCCGCAGTTTTCCGTCCACGGCAAAGGTGTTCGTCGCAGTGTCGGCGCGAACGTCCAACTCAGCGGCAGCGAAACGCTGATTGGTAGAGCCAGCCTCCAGGTGAACGTACAGGGGCCCGTACTGGCTAATGAGAACCTCGCCGCTAACATCAGTAAGTCGCAGCTCCAGAGGGCGGCCATCATGGGTGGGGGCGGCTTCGTCGTATAAGTCAAGTACACTGCTGGTAATGACCACCTGGCCGCGGAAGCGCTCCTCGGGCGGAATCACTCGAGGTGGTTCGGGCGGCAGGAAGATTTGGGTGAGGTTGATGATGCCTTGCTCGTCGCGCGCGACATCGGCATAGGCTCTGTCTATCTCCACTCGCGGGATGCAAGCCAGCGGCGGCCGGCCACGGATTATTGCGAATAGATCGTAGTCTACCCGAATCCGCTCGGCAGCCAGCACCACGCCGTCGGCCAGGTGCTCACCGGCGGCGATGGCCAGATCATTTATGACCACGCCGCTCAGCAAGTTGCCCTCGACGGCGCCGACCTGGACCTCCCGCCCGGTGCGCTGAGCCAGTTGCTCAGCAATTACCGCACGCAACTGGGCGCGCGCCCAGCGGCTTTGGCCGGCCAGGTAGACCGCGCCAATGCCCCCGACCACAACGAGCACCAACAATATTAGGAGGGCCTTCTTTGTGCGTCGCAACACACCAATCACTCGTTACTTCCCAACAACAGGCTACCAAGACGTACCGTCGGGCTATTGCAACCTGAACTCAGCCGCATAACCCTTTCTGTCAGCTATTTCGCCAAGACTGCGCGGGCGGCCTCCGCCGCGTGATAGCTACTGCGCACAAAGGGGCCGGATAGCACGTAGGCCAACCCGGCCTGCACTCCCCATTGCTCGTAGAGGTCAAACTCGTCGGGAGGAACATAGCGACTGACCGGGCGGTGGCGGCGGGTGGGCTGCAGATACTGGCCGATGGTCAATATGCTGACGCCAACATCAGCTAAATCCGTCATCGTCTGGCGAATTTCATCGTTGGCCTCCCCCATCCCGACAATAAGCCCAGACTTGGTCGGGATGTGAGGAGCAATCTGGCCGGCGGCAGCCAGCATACCCAACGAGCGGTCGTAATCAGCCTGGGGACGAATCTCAGACTGGAGGCGGCGGACGGTCTCAACATTATGATTGAAGACAGTCGGCTCGGCTTCCAGCACCCGGGCAAGCGCGGATTTGTCTCCGCCGAAGTCGGAGGTCAACACCTCCACGCCGGCAGCGGGCAGACGGTCGCGAATTGCCTGGATAGTCGCCACGAAATGGCTGGCTCCACCGTCGGGCAGGTCATCACGAGTCACGCAGGTGACCACGACGAAATCCAGACCCAGGTCAACGGCGGCCTCGGCGACATGCTGCGGTTCCTGCGAGTCAAGCGGCTGAGGGCGGCCGCTATCAATGGCACAGAAGCGGCAATTGCGGGTGCAGACCGTGCCCATTATCAGAAAAGTGGCGGTGCCGTGGCTGTAACACTCGCCGATGTTGGGGCAATGAGCCTGCTCGCAGACGGTGGCCACGCCATAACTGCCCAGCCGCCGGCTGGTCTTTTCGGTAAGCGCAGCCTTCTTTACCTTAACTCGCAGCCACGGCGGTAGCGGGCCGGCAGTGTCTGCTTTTGGTTCAGTTGTTAACAGTATTGGATGATGGGTCATAATCTGCGGGTCCTGTCCTCAGTAGCTGGCGAAATGATCCCAACCGCCGCGATCCAGTTCGATTTCATTGCCGGCGGCGTCTACCACCGTTACACCTTTGCCAGCAGTGACAAAGCCAATTTCAGTCAATTTGACGCCCTCGGCTTCGACCAAGGTGAGGGCCTGTTCTACTGAATCACGGGGCAGGGCCAGAAGCAATTCATATTCCTCCCCGCCGGTCAACGCCCATCGCAAGGCATCGGCACCAGCCTCCGTAGCTACCTGACGGCAGGTTTCCGCGACTGGAATGTGCGCCGCCTGGATAGTTAACGCAACCGCGCTGGCTTCGGCGATGTGCGCGGCGTCCTGAACCAGCCCATCGCTAATGTCAATGGCGCAGGGCGGCTGGGGCAGTTGCTGCAAGCACCGGGCAACGGCAAATTGCGGAGTGGGCCGGATAAAGCACTCACGCAGCGCCGGCGGCAGGCCGTCAGCATTCTGAACTGTACCGCTCTCCAGCAGGTGCAGAGCAGCGGCGGCCCCGCCCAGCGTATCAGTTACCAGCAGTACATCACCGGGTTGAGCGGTGCTGCGTAACCAGGGCTGCTGCCCCTGGCCCACTGCGACTACGTCCAAATATATTCGGTCGGGGCTGGCGCAAGTGTCGCCGCCGGCAAGAGTAGCACCGTGCTCGGTGGCGGCCTCGTGAACTGCACAGATAAGCTGCTCAGCGAAGGCGGCTTCTTCTGTCGAGGGCAGGCCGGCTGAGACAAAAACGGCGAGGGCCTCTCCACCCATCGCCGCTATGTCGCTCAAAGCTGCACCTACGGCTCGCCAGCCAATTTGACTGGCAGTCAGCCACTGGCGGCGGAAATGCTGGCCTTCGAGGTAGGCGTCAGTGGTGACCAGCAGGTAGCCGGCACTGGGAGCTTCCAGCACCGCCGCATCGTCGCCAATGCCGACA
This sequence comes from Candidatus Zipacnadia bacterium, assembly GCA_029821515.1. Classification (GTDB taxonomy): domain Bacteria; phylum Armatimonadota; class Zipacnadia; order Zipacnadales; family Zipacnadaceae; genus JALGTD01. The sequence continues at coordinate 7,453 of JALGTD010000062.1, forward strand.
ACTACCGGCTCCTGACCAGCACCGACAGCCTCAGCGATCCGGGCTATCAGACCAAATTCACCCAGCTCATGCAGCCGCACTGCGGTCCTCGGAATCTGCTATTCTTCCCCGCCAGAAGAAGATTCGGTCACTGGCTGAGCAGCATAGGGACTGGGCAGGACCTGGGGCAGGCCTGCAGCCACCGACTGCGCCCACTTTTCAGCTAAGGCCTGGGCTGAGGCGGCTCCGGCATTGGCCGCATCTACGTCGTAGGCCGTAATGAGGCGATGCTCTGCCACATAGATAGTGGGCTGGCCGCGGACGTCACCGACGCGGACCGGGCCGCTGATGCCCCCCGAGAGAATCTCGGTGATGCGGGCATCAACAATCTCGGCGCGGACCGGCAGAGTGACTCCGCCGCCGTTGCCAGGTATCTCGAAGAACTCAACCCCACCAACTGCAATCATCCCGCTAGCTCCTGCCGGCCACCAGCCCACCGAGGGCACGTCTTCGTAACTGCCGTAGAGCCTTCGGGAACACCACCGAAACGCCGCTGCCGGCTACTGTATTCTTCAATTGCCTCAAGCAGGTGAGCGGCGGTAAAATCGGGCCACAACACCGGCATCACTACCATCTCGGCGTAAGCAATCTCCCACAGCAGGAAATTGCTGACGCGCATCTCCCCGCCGGGACGAATTATGAGGTCAGGGTCGGGCAGGTCCGGCGCATATAAATGATCGGCGAAAAGCTGCTCATCAATATCCGCTGGTGAGATATCGCCTGCTTCTACTTGCTGGGCGAGGGCGCGGGTGGCGTCAATAATCTCGGCCCGGCCCCCGTAGTTAACCAGCAGATTCAGGATCAGTCCCTGGTTGCCAGCAGTATCCTCTTCCACCTCATCGAGAACTCGACGCAGAGATCCGGGCAGTCCCGCACGGCGGCCGGAAGCAATAAAGCGGATATCACCGGCAACCGCCGCCTGCAGCTCTTCACGCAGCGCCACTTCAATTAGTTCCATCAACCCCTCAACTTCAGGGATGGGCCGCTGCCAGTTCTGGGCACTGAAAGTATATAACGAGAGAACTTCGACGTCCAGTTTGGTGCAGGCCTCGATCACCCTCCGGGCAGCATTACGGCCCTCCAGGTGACCGTCCATTCGGCTGAGGCCATGGTGCTCGGCCCAGCGGCCATTGCCGTCCATTATTATAGCAATGTGCGCGGGGACCTCGCAGTCCGCCGGGAGTTCGTTTGTCAAATCAGTGACCGGTTCCGACAATGATTGCCCACACTCCTGTAAGTAGTTGACTGTTCACGAGCCGTTGCTAAAGCCTGTTCAGTCAGCCTCAGCACAGCCGAGACTAATCTGCCGGGCGACTATGAGCGTTACAGTATCCTGCCGGACACGACGCTGTTGAATAACCCGCAACGGGCCGGTCGGCGCCTGATGAGGTGGCGGCGGCCCGCTTTGCTCTATTCCTACCTGCCAATCTGCATCGCGCAGTAAGCGCCGCGCGCTCGTCAGCTCGCGCCCGACGGTGTCAGGTGCCGCTTTCATCATATCTCCCGGACCTCGGTGATCTTCTCTTCGACCGCCTGGTCTATCTTCTCAATGAATTCGTCAGTCATCTCCTGGACTTCGGCTTTGCCCCGCCTGATCTCGTCTTCGGAAAGCCCTTCATCTTGCTCCATCTTGTCAATACCGTCATTAGCCTCGCGCCGGATATTGCGGATTGTCACCCGCTCCTCTTCGGCCATCTTCTGGACCAGTTTGACCAGTTCTTCGCGACGCTCCTCGGTAAGTGAGGGTAACGTCAGTCGGATGATATTGCCGTCGCTGCTGGGCGTAAGTCGTAGATCGGAGGTCAGGATAGCCTTTTCGATGGCCTCGAGGCTGGATTTGTCCCAGGGCGTGATGGTAATGAGACGGGCTTCAGGTACTGATACGGTAGCCAACTGGTTGATAGGCAGCTTCGAGCCGTAGTAGTCAACCTTGACGGGTTTAAGAATTGCTGGAGAGGCCCGACCGGTGCGCACGGTGCCCAGTTGCTCCTGAAAGTCTTCCAGTGCCTGCTGCATTTTGCCCTTGTGGGCAGTAATAAGCCGATCCATACAATCTCCTCCTTATCACAAAATTGACAAGCCAATCGCTCAGGCCTCAGCTTGCTCGTCGGAAAAGACTGTCTCACAGTCGCCAACATAAGTGCCAACAGCCTCGCCGGCAAGCAGCCGCTGAAGATTGCCTTCAGGGGCCAGGTTACAGACGACAATGGGCAGCCGGTTGTCCATACTCAGCGAAATAGCCGTCGAGTCCATAACCTTCAGCCCCTGACTGAGAACATCCAGGTAGCTTATAGCCGCAAAAAGCCGTGCGTCGTCGTGCTGTTGCGGATCTTTATCGTAGACGCCGTCAACATCGGTGGCCTTGATTATGACACCAGCACCGACCTCGGCGCCGCGCAGCACCGCCGCAGTATCGGTAGTAAAGAAGGGACTGCCGGTGCCGGCAGCAAAG
>JALGTD010000063.1 GCA_029821515.1 Candidatus Zipacnadia bacterium
CCCTGGCGCAGCGCCCAGCCATTCACTCGGGCCTGCGCGCATAGCAGCAACTCCGCCAACTGACCTTTGGACATCTCCAGGCTAAATATCCCTACCCCCACCTGGTGCTGGACGGCAGCGTGTAGGGCAAAGTTGGCCACGGCCATAGAAGTCTTACCCATTGAGGGTCTTCCCGCTACAATGATCAGGTCGCCGTTCTGGAGGCCGGCGGTACGCTTGTCTAGCTCCCTTAGCCCCGTGGGCACCCCCGTGAGGTAGCCCGGCTGGCGGAAGATCTTGTCGAGCTTCTCAAATGTCTCGGTGACCAGCGGCCCCACTGACACAAAGTCGGTGGAAATGCGCCGCTGGGCCACCTCAAAGATATTCTGCTCGGCACGGTCTAGCACTTCGCCGACATCCTCGGGGTCTTCATAGGCCAGGCCCTGGATGTCGGCTCCTACGCGGATGAGCTTGCGCAGCAGCGACTTCTCCGCCACGATATTGGCGTAGCGCGTCACGTGAGCTGCGGTAGGCACCTTGCCAATCAGCGCGGTAAGGTATTCCCCGCCGCCGATGGTCTCGATGTGGTCGGTGCGACGCAGCTCGGCGCTTACAGTGATCAGATCCACCGGCTCATTGCGCTGGGCCACTGCCGACATTGCCCGGAATATCAGCCGGTGTGCCTCCGGGTAGAAGTCCTCTTCTTCCACGATGGCCATTGCCCGGGCGGTTGCACCCGCCTCAATAAGCATGGCCCCGAGTGTGGCCTGCTCGGCCTCCAGGTCGTGCGGCGGTGCCTTGTCCGCGAGTTGTTCCAGTTCGTCAGTAATATTACTGACGGCCATAGTGATCAGTCCCCACAGTTATTTCTCCCCTGGACCGCAGCACCTATACAGGACTTTCTTCTTCTGCAGCCACTTCGTTGGGCTGTTCAATGGTTGGCTCGGCATTCTCTTCGTCATCTAGCCCGATGACCCTGACGGGGAGTTCGGCGGCAACCTCCTTGTATAAGGAGGCGCTTATCAGGTAGTTACCCTTCTCGCGGATGGGAGTGGGAATATCCACATCATGTCGGCTGATCTCGATTCCATGTTGTTCAGCCACCGCATCAGCAATATTCTGGGCGGTAACCTCTCCGTGCAGGCGCCCACCTTCGCCCACCGGTGCCCGAATGATGATCGACTCTTCTTTGAGTGTTTCGGCCAGTTCCAGTGCTTGGATGCGCTTTTTGTTTTCGCGATCTCTGATGGCACTCCGCCTGTACTCAAGTTGTTTGAGATTCCCTGCGGTGGCCTTCACAACTAACTTCTGGGGAATCAGATAGTTACGAGCATATCCGTCGGCTACCTCAACCACATCCCCTTCGTGGCCGAGGCTTATAATGTCGTCAAGCAGTATTACTTCCATCTTTATTCCTCACTGTTGGTCTGTGATGTCAGATTAGTACGGTGTCTCAAGCCGACAAAAGGCTGCTTCCTGTCAAAGGAATCTGCCAGCCCAAAAGTAAAATACCAATCGGGATAGACCCGGTAGATACTCCGTATGTCTATACTGGTGTCATCAAGGTCGTATGCCTCCAGTTGCCACCTCAACTCGGGCGTCATCTGATAGTTCAGGCCGGCTGCGATCTCTGATTCCAGTAGGCCGACTTCGCCCCACAACCGCTGGCCCAAAGGCACTGACTTTTGCAGATTTAGCGTCTCCTGGTCACCCAGATCGCGGACCCCAAGTCGCCAGTAGTCCAGAGGGTCGTCGCCATAGCGCAGGCGCAGATTCAAATCAGCGCGCAGACCGCGGTCCTCGGTGCTTTCCAGGCCCCAGTATGCGGTGGCGTAGGGCGGCTGGAAGGGACGAGCTACCCCTCCCAGCTTGTCCATGGTCCTATCCACTCGGTGCAGTACGCCTTGGGCCGCTTGCGCTGTCTTCACTCCCTCTTCGGACAGAACCCGGATGTTGCGCACGCTGGCTTCGATATTCTTCATCGTCTCCTCATCCAGCAAGAACTCTTCGGCCGCGCCACTGACCGCTTTGAGGCTCTCGGAGGTCGCCCGCAGGTTGGCCAGCGTCGCTTTCAAATCGCCGGTAATCTGTTCGTCGCCGATGAGCTCTTCAAGCTGAGCGGTCAGCCGCTCCACATTCCGCGAGGCGCTGGTCAAGCTGTCCATCATTTCTTGAATACGCGGAGCGCCCTCGGGGCCCTCCACACTCTCGCGAACCAGCTCGGTCGTAGCTTTGATATCCTTGCTGGCGGCGTGAATGTTGGCCGTCGTCAACGCGATCTGCTGGGGAAGCGGGCCCTTGGTCAGGGCGATTATCATTCCTTGTATCTGCTGAGAAGATTCGTGCAGGTTCTTTGCGGTCTGTGAGATGATGTCCAGCGTCCTCGTCACCTGCGGCTGGCCGGTTTCCGCGGTTTTGGTCAGTACGTTGGCGAGATGCAGGACCCGCTCAGCAATCAGATTGGTCTGGGCCGTGGCCTTGTTTATGTTCTGAAGGATCATGCGTACCTGCTCGCGAGTGTAAGTATCTGCGAAGGTGCTTTGAATCTGCTTGAGAGTCTGGTCAGCCTGCTCCAAAAGCTGCTGGGTTTTGCTGGCCACCTCACCGAAGCCGACTACACCCTTTCCAGAACAGTGTTCACCGGGGGCCAGGGCTCTAGAGTGATAATCCTCTCCGTACTTCTCGGCAATATGCTCGGAATCGAGTTGGTGCACATTCAGATACTGCTCACCGATAACGCCGGACTGTTCTATTATGAACTCATCGGTGTCGTATAACGTTACTTGCTGGTCAATCATCACATGAACAGCAACTGGCCGGTCGGGGTAGTCCTTGTGCCGCTGGAGCCTAACAGCGGTGACCTTGCCAATCTTTACACCGGCCAGATGTACTTCGGTTCCGGCGGCAAGCCCTTTGACGTCGGCAAAATGGGTGACCAGTTTGTATTGCCCTATGCCCACTGCATACTGACCCAGGAAGATCACTATCCCGCCAATGAGCAGTACAGCCAGTAGGAACAAAGCTCCGACCTTCGCTTCCGGTGCCATAGGCGCTCTTCTCCGCGTCGCCAGGTGCTTGCCTTCTGGCGTAAACCAATGAGTTCCGGCAGTTATGTCAGACGGCGATTGGTCCTTCGGCCTGGCCTCGTATGAACTGTTGCACGTAACCGTTTTCGCTCTCGTGAAGTGCCGCCGGACTATCGCAAGAGATGACCCTGCCCTGGTATATCATCATTATCCGGTCAGCTATGTCAAACAACTCGTCAACCTCGTGAGTGACCACCACTGATGTCATCTGGAACTCTTCGCGCAGCCGGACGATCAGCTCATCGATTACCGAGGCCATGATGGGATCCAGTCCGGCGCTGGGCTCGTCGTAGAGCATTATTTGCGGGTTGGTCGCCAGCGCCCGAGCGATACCCACTCGTTTTTTCATACCGCCGGACAGCTCCGCCGGCATCTTCTCTTCGTGGCCGACCATACCTACTATTTCCAGATGCTCAGCAACTTTCCTCTTGATTTCATCGTTGGGCAGCTCAGTACGTCGGCGTATAGCAAAAGCAACGTTTTCTGCCACTGTCAGCGAATCCAGCAGCGCCGCATACTGAAAGCACATCCCCATTTCCATCCGTACTTCGTTTAACTGTTGCTCGGACATGCCTACGATTGAGCGTCCCAGCACTTCAATATCGCCGCTGGCGACGGGCACCAGGCCCATTAGCAGGCGCAGGATCGAGGTCTTGCCTGCCCCGGACATCCCCATTATGCCGAAGACTTCTCCTGGGTAGACCTGAAAACTTACGCCATCCAGGATCGGCTTGAAGTGCCTGCCGTTGAGAAGGCTTGGCTCTTCAGCATAGTAAACCATATCGCGAACCCGAATTACTGGCGCTTCGGCTGTGGCCATGGTCCACCTCAGCTCGGGTAGAGTATGGTCGTCAGAATTAGATTGGCTGCGTAGATGAGCATAATGCTATATACGACCGAGCGGGTAGTGGCGCGGCCCACTTCCTCGGTGGCCATTCGCGTCGTCAGTCCCTGGTGACATCCGACAATCGCAATTATCATCCCGAAGACGACTCCCTTTATTATTCCTGCCATTACCGTCCAGGTCGCCAGGTTTCCCGGGATGCTATCAAAGTACACAGTTTGGTTAATATCAGGGCTGATCACGGCCATAAGATACCCGCCAGTCACCCCCACGGCATCCCCGATCAGCACCAGCAGCGGTACCATCACCAGGCAGGCCACATAGCGGGGAGCGACCAGGTACTCAACGGGATCGGTAGCCATTGCCCGCAGCGCATCAATCTGCTCGGTTACCTTCATTGAGCCTATCTCCGCCGCCATCGCCGAACCGGCCCGCGCCGCCACTACAAAGGCTACCAGCACTGGCCCCAGCTCCCGGCACATCGTCTCCGCCACCAACCACCCCGCTACGCCACTGACGCCTAACTTACTGGCTTGCACTGACATATGGTAGCCGATAACCATGCCGGAAAACAGGAGGGTAACCACTGCAATCGACAGGGAGTTGACGCCAATTTCAGCTAACTGCTGCACGGAGGTTCGATATTCCAGGCGTCTGCCGATGAGCGCGCGCCAGATTCCGAACTGCAACGCAGTGGTCTCGCCCAAATATCTAAGAAACCCGATGACTTGCCGTCCCAGTGCGGTGAACAATCCGGTAAGCACCTGCTCTTACGGCGGAGGCTGCGCCCAAGCTCGCGTCTATTATATGCTCGCGTAACCTGCTCTGTCAAGCATGCCCCCAAGAGAGCAAAATATTGCTTCAAAGCATGGCGATTGGCCGCCCGCACCTCACCGGCTGAGTGGACAATTGGGAGCAAAACTGATATACTGCATCCTATCTGGTAGTTGCTTTGTGTTGTGCATCAATTGGGTGGTAAGTTACTGAATGGTGTAAGTCCGCAGGAACTTCTGGTCCTGTTTCACTAATTGTTGATAAAGGGAAAGTGCTGACAATGGCGCCGATGTATAGTGAAAAAGTTCTCGAGCATTTTCGTAATCCGCATAATATGGGGGAGATTGAAGATGCCGACGGCATCGGCGACGTCGGCAATCCGGTCTGCGGCGACCTAATGCGGATTACCCTGAAAGTAGATGACGGAACCGAGACTATCACCGACATCAAGTTCAAGACTTTCGGCTGTGGTGCGGCCATCGCCAGCAGTTCAGTGGTGACTGACCTTGTTAAAGGCAAGACATTGCGTGAGGCCTTGGAGATCAGTAACAAGACAGTCGTCGAGGAGCTGGGTGGGCTTCCGCCAGTCAAACTGCACTGCTCGGTGCTGGCTGAGCAGGGCATAGCTGCGGCAATTAGAGATTACTACGGGCGCCACTCTGACAAGCAGATACCCCCGCAGGTGCAGGAGAAGCTCAGCAAGTTGGAAAGTATTGACCCGCATCAAACACCGGGAGATCTCGAGCCACAAGGATAGCCTGTCCTTACTCTGATCGCCTGCGTTTTGCAGACACTTGTCTCGCCGAGAATCACTCCGCTCAGAACAGCCCCACCGTGGTGCCGTCCTCGTCAATGTCAACATCCACTGCTGCCGGGCGGGTGGGCAGTCCGGGCATAGTGCGCATCTCTCCGCACAGCGGATAGAGGAAGCCAGCCCCTAGCGATGGGCGGATATCCCGAATCGGTACAGTAAACCCGGTTGGTCGGCCCTTCAGTAACGGGTCGTGGCTCAGCGACAGATGGGTCTTGGCCATGCAGATGGGCAGATTGTCCAGGCCCTGCTTGGTGAACTGGCTTATATTGCGCTCGGCAATTGGCGAGTACTCCACGCCGTCAGCGCCGTAGATTTCAACGGCAATCGTCTCGATCTTCTCTTTGATCGGCGCGTCGAGCGGATACAGGAACTTGAAATCGTTGTCCTGTGCGCACACTTCGACCACTGCCTCAGCCAGCTCGACGCCGCCCGGACCGCCATCACTGTGCACGCGCGTCTCCACAGCAGCCTTGGCGCCTGCCGCCAGGGCCTCTTCCTGCACCACGTCAAGCTCTTCCTGGGTATCGGTGGGAAAGGCGTTGAGGGAGACTACTACCGGCAGGCCCATCTTGCCCATATTCTCGATATGCTTGGCGAGGTTAGCGCAGCCGGCGCGCAGCGCAGGCATATTCGGCTTGACAATCTCGTCCATCGGCGGCTTGCGGCCCGGCTTGAACTCAAAGGCGCCCCCGTGCATCTTTAGAGCCCTCACCGTGGCCACGATCACTACTGCCGACGGCTTGAGTTCGCCCACTCGACACTTGATATTCAGGAACTTCTCCGCCCCACAATCAGCGCCAAAGCCAGCTTCGGTAACCACATAATCAGCCAGCTTCACGGCGATTCTATCAGCCAGGATCGAGTTAGTCCCGATGGCGATGTTGGCAAACGGCCCGGCGTGGACGAAGATCGGGCCATTATCAAGCTGCTGGCAGAGGTTAGGCTTGATGGCGTCCTTCATCAGCACGGTCATCGCGCCGGCGGCATCGAGGTCCTCCGCCGTTACGGGATTGCCGTCGCGGTCGTAAGCGACCTGGATACGACCGAAGCGCTCGCGGATGTCGGTAAGGCCACTGGTCAGCGCCAGAATCGCCATAACCTCGGAGGCCACGGTAATGTCGAACTGAGCCTCGCGGGGCCAGCCGCCACTCCTACCCCCCAGCCCGATGACCATATTGCGCAGCGCCACGTCATTCATATCCACACCGCGGTTCCAACTGATACTGAACGGGTCAATGTTCAGCGGGTTCTTGTGCCAGAGGCTGCCGTCAATCATCGCCGCGAGCAGGTTATTGGTGGCCCCGACTGCGTGGATGTCACCGGTGAAGTGCAAGTTGATATCTTCCATCGGCACTGCCTGCGCGTACCCGCCGCCGCAGGCGCCGCCCTTGATCCCGAAGGTCGGGCCCATGGACGGCTCGCGCATGGTCGCCATGGCCTTCTTCCCGATATGGCGCATGGCCTGGGCCAGGCCCAGAGTGACTACGGTTTTGCCCTCTCCCAGGGGGGTAGGGGTGATGGCGGTCACCAGGATGAACTTGGCATCAGGCTCGTCGGCCAGTCGGTCAAGGATGGACAGGTCAACCTTGGCCATATGGTCGCCGTACAGCTTCAGCTCCTCGCGCTGGATCCCCGCGTCGCTGGCTACGTCTACAATGGGGCGCATTTCGGCTTGTTGGGCAATTTCTAGATCGCTGAGCATCGGAGACTTCCTTTCTCTAGTGCATCATTTGTAGACCTGTCGGCAGTGCCGTCCGGCCCGGTCAGTATCCGGCTTGCTGGAGAATCTCCCATACTGCCTGCAGAGCGGGTGAAGATTCAGGGAGCTCCTGCAGTGATTGATTATTCCAATCGTATTCTTGCACCTGCTCGTCGGCAGGCACCCGTCCCAGATAGGTTGTGCCTTCAATCTGCTGCAACGGCTCGACTCTATTATCGTGAAAGCGGTGGTTGGCTACCAGGTAGATATTTTTGTAAGTGATATTGAGTTCCGCGCTGATGTGTTTAAGCCGTTCGACATTGCGCAGGGCCTTAGATGACGGATCCATTACTACGAAAAGATCGTCAATCTCGGTGGCTATTCGTCGGTTCATATGTTCTAATCCGCCCGGGGAATCCACTATAGTGACAGGATAACTCTTTGCCAGTTCGGGCAGAATAACTCGCAGAATTTCGTTAGGGAAGCAATAGCAGCCCTGTGTCCATTTGACTCCAATAGATAGCAAATCAAAGTGATCGGATTCGTACAGGCAGCTCATCTGTAGAAGGTATTCTATCTTTTGGGGCAATGGCATCGTACCCAGATTGGCCGATTCTTCGCCTGATGTTTGAATATCGTAGAGGACGTCGGAGATTGTCAATCAGCAACTGGGGTGTCGGTAAGAATCGTGTTGCTAAAGCGGCAAAAGCAGTCTTGCCGCTGCCACCTCTTCCTGTGACTACAATTAGCTTGCCCATTATATATTAAGCATCTCCGTCAAGCTGCGCCTCGAGTTTTGTTAGAATCTGGGATAGATCTGATTTGAGATTGCTGCCACTGGCTCCGACGAAGACGTCGTCGTCTTGGATTTGGGGATAGTGGCCCAATGTGCCCAGCAAAGGCATTTGTGGGATGCTCTGCTGAATCCGGTCGGCTTCTTCCTCACTGTTGACATTGTTGCCTAACACCCACATTCGGGTGAGCCCGATATCTTCAGCCAGCTTATGTATGCGTGGCACTGTGCGCAGCGCGGAACGGTTGGGCTGAGTAATGATTAGTAGGCCGTCCACTGCCTGCGCGGTGCCACGCCCCAGGTGCTCCAGTCCAGCTACCATATCCACCATTAGATCGCGTTCGGTGTGCACTAACTCCCGGAGAATTGTCCGCAGCGTGGCATTTTCCGGGCACATACAGCCGGTGCCGCCCTCGTCCACTATGCCCATGACAAGCAAGCTGATGTCGTAGTAGTTAATCTCGTAGTCGGCGATGATGTCCGTCACATCTGGGTTTAGTGAGAACATCCCACCCTGGCCGGCGTTACTTCCGGCTCGCTCCGCTAACATTTGACGCATGTCCGACAGTGGCTTAACGTCGTCCAGCAGATATTGCGGAAAGCCCAGCGCATACCCCAGGCAGTTATTGGGATCAGCATCTATTGCCCACGGGCCTCTGTTCTGCTCGGCCAGCAAGCGACAAAGCCCCGCTGTCACCGTGGTCTTGCCCACTCCACCTTTGCCGGCGACGGCTATCTTCATGAGTGCTCGCCTGTCCCGGGCTTCGCTGGGGTTGCGGCAGCATCCAGGGCCTGGCGAACGACCATTGGTGGCACCATGGTCATGCTGGCGAGGCAGGGTCGGCTGTGGTGCAGTGTCCTGGCCTTCTCGATCAGTGCTTCGCCAGCTTCGCTCCCCACCAAACGCTCCGCGGCCCATTGTGTGAGTCCACAGGGCGTGCTTCGTATGCAGCGCGCCTCCGTCACCACTCCATTGGTTATAACCAATGCAAGCTGGGGATATCCTACTCGGTATTCATCACAAAACTGCTTGATTGCGGGTGTAGCTGGACGCAACGTACAAAATGGTTCGGGAAAAACTACCTCTACATCGAATTTGTCACAATCCCCGATGATTTGACGCATCAATCCCGGTCGGACCCAGTTGGGATTCTCGATCGGCACAATCAGCGCCCGTCCTTCGCGTTCGCCAATTAGAGCAGGCAGCTCGGCCAGCAGGTCGTGGTGCAGATGAACCGCAATGGTTACGTCGGCCTGACCCGTTTCTTCGGGCAGAAACTCGCGGGGATAGTCTACCATCATCGGGAGTTGCTCGGGCACTTCGTTAACCGATACTTCCTCGCTTACCGACTGTAGGTGCGCAGCAAGCCGCAGCCAGAAGTGACCTGGAGTGTGCAGGATGTGGACTGAAAGCATCTGTTTTTATTCCCACTTGTTCTGATTTAGCCGACTATTTGCGATAAGCCTTGAGAAAATCGTCACAGTAAACACTGCGATTAAGCAGCACTTCAGCAGTGATGGCTGCATCCATCAATTTGGTGTCCAACGGGTCCATAATAGCGGCGTCCAGCCCGTTGGCCAATGCCATAACCAGATAGATGCGGTTAATCAGCTCCCGATGCAGGGCGCCCTGCGAGACATTGCTCAGGCCAATTACGGTCTGAGGCGGCGGGTCGGAGAGGGCCTTGCACATCTGCAGCGTATCAAGTATCTCCTGTGGCACTTGTTGCAGAGCGTTTACCGGCAGAATGACCGCGTCAATATAGAGGTCGGTTGTGGCTATGCCCTGCTCCATACAGGCCGCGACCAGCCGCAGAGCTATCTCCATACGACCGTTGGCATCACGGGGTACCCCTTCGGCGTCAATGGTCAGGCCAATCAACGGACAATTGTACTCGGCAGCCAGCGGCAGGATCTTCTCCATCCGCTCCTCTTCGCCGGTTGTCGAATTGATGATGGCATTGCCTTCGGCGGCTTCTAAGCCAACCTTCATTACTTCAGCATTTGTGGTGTCTATGCACAGCGGCACATCAACGACTTCCTTAGTAATCCCCACCAGCCATTGCATAGCACCGAGCTTATCGGAGGAGGCCGGACCGACATTGATGTCCAGGGCATTAGCGCCAGCCGCCAGCTGATCGCGGGCTAGCTGCTGAATCGGTGCCGGGTCCTGGGCCTGGATAGCTTTCTTCACGTCAGTGAACATTCCATTGATGCGTTCGCCGATAACGAACATTGGACACCCTCCTTGATCTCAGGTGAATCTGCGGGCAACGGCCGATCAGACGGACTCGCCGGACATCATCTCGTCAATATGATCTCTGAGCCGGGTCACCGCTTCGGGATGCCACATCACCAGAATATCGGTGCCGGCATGCAGAAACAGTGTTGCAGTGGCGGCTTCCCAGATTATGCCGCGCTTCTCCAGCGGGCCCCACTCGGGGGCGTCTTCTTCGGACTGCCAGGCTTCTTTTACCCGCCAGGCTTCCGAGCCAACAATTGATAGCATTGGCATCTGCAGCATCCTATCGCCATCCAGTGCCGCCAGGCGGGTGCGCTCCAGAATGGAGTAGGCATATTCCACGCCGTAGCCCAGGCCGCCAGTGACCTGGTACAAGATAATGTTAGCCAAATCCATCCCCATGTCGGTAACGAGGATGTTGACCTGTTTTTGGATATTGATGTCCAGAGGCGACTCGCTAATGATCATCTGGTTATCAGCCAGTGCGGAGGCGCAGATAGTCTTGTAGTTGTCTTCGGTAGCCGAGCCTAAGACACAACGTTCGCCGGCTGCGGCCTGGCTGCAAAACGGCATAATCTCGTTATCCTTCTCATCGTTGCCGCAGCCCCAGATAATCAGGGGAACGCCCACCGCCTTCAGCACCGACTGGATGGTCTCGGCACACTGGTCGGCGGACGCGTCGCTGCCGTCCGGATTGGCGCTGAGCAGGCGCAAACAGATCAAGTCGGCGCCGAATTCCTCCACCGCCTTCTGGGCCCATGCGGCTGGATCACCCCAGACATCCTCGTAGTGCTGGGCCAGTGGCTCAGGCCAGCCGCTGGGCTGTTCGTCGAGCACCTCCATAGCAATGACGGGACGGTTGGGCGTTTCGCCATCGAAATGCAGGAAGGGAAGAGTTTGCTCCCCGCCGATGGTAACTGTGGAGGTGCGCGTACCACCCTCGGCCTCGGTAGCGCCGATTGTTGCAGTCTGCACCTCGGCAGTCCAGCGCTGTTTCGGAATTGTCAGAGGCATCGGTCTATGCTCCTTTTCTTACATATCTACGGAGGGAAATCGCGACAGGTCGGTATAAGGGATGAAATCGCTTGCTATGAATTCGTCCATAAAGTCGGTATCGCTGCTTAGATCCAGGTAAGTCATTGCGCTAACCGTTTTTTGGGCTTGTTCGCGAGCCTGGCGCGACATTAACGCCAGATATGCACCGGCCAGGGCAGTGTCGCCAACCACTTCAATGCGCTCGCGGGGGATGTCAGGTAGCAGCCCGATGGCCACCGCTTTATCCACATTTAGTCCTGCGCCAAAGGCGCCGGCTAGATACACATGCTCTACATCTGTCTCCGCCAGATCGAGCTTGCCCAGTAACACGTTGATCGCTGCAAGCACTGCAGCCTTTGAGCGCAGCAAGTTTTCGATGTCATGCTGGTAAATGATAATCGGCTCGCCAATAGCTGTCTCAGCGGCCTCGAAAAGTGTGAAGCCCAGCTCGCCGTCGCTCTGGCGGAGTCGGTCGGACGGGAAGTCGGCATTCATGTTACCAGTGCGGTCGATGACCTTGGCTTCGACCAGTGAGGCAATCATCTCTACCAGGCCGCTGCCAGCAATGCCCCGGGGAGGTTGATTGCCAATCGTCTCGTAGTCCACAGCATCGCGGTCCCGACTGTAGTCAAAGTTGATCACTGCCCCCGCCGTAGCGGGCATTGCTGCCTCCACACCCACTCCCTCAAAGGCGGGCCCCGCGGAACACGACGCGCACATCAGCCAGTCCTTGTTGCCGGCCACAATCTCACCGTTCGTTCCCACATCTACGAGCAATGCCAACTCCTCTGCCTTGTGCATACCAGTGGCCACTACGCCCGCAGTGATATCCCCGCCGACAAAGCCGCTTACCGCTGGATGGCATACGCAGATTGCGCCCTGAGGATGAATATTCAGCCCCAGTTGTTCTGCAGTAACTACCGGCATTTCAGTAGCTGGTGGCGTGTGGGGGGTACGGCGAATGGGCGTAGCATCAATGCCCAGCAGGAAGTTGATCATCGTAGCATTACCCGCTATACTGGCCGCGATGACCTCATCAGGTGCAGCATTATGTTCGTTGTATAGATAGCTGAAGAGCTCATTCAGTGTGTCTATGATTGCTCGATGCATGTTCTGGAGTTGCTCAGGGCCTTTTTGGGTCCAGACAATGCGGCTTATGACATCCTCGCCATAAGCGATCTGCCCGTTGCGGCGGATCGCCCGGCCCACAACCTCACCACTATCAAGGTCCACCAGTTGTACTGCTACAGTGCTCGTACCTACGTCAATGGCTAGCCCCAACGACGAGTCGGCTGCTGCCGGGGGACGAATGGCAGTTATCTTTCGGGCCAGGCCAGTGTCACTGACCGCTATGGCTACTTCAAAATCATTGTCTCGCAGTGCCTGGGGCAGCTTGCGCAGTACAGGCAGCTCAATTGTGATTGGCTCCAGCTCGGCGTCTTCATCCAGCAGTCCCCGGCGCAGCCGTTGCATATCGGCGACGGTATCTTCCAGCGTCGGCTTTGGCAGGTCCAGGACAAATTGCTGGGCCAGTGGGCTGAGCGGCTCAAAACGACTCAGGTCCACCAGGTTGGGCTTGAGCGGCTCCATCTCGTGGACAATGAACTCTTCCGCCCGGCTGCCAATCGGGACCTTTACGGTGATATCCTCGGTGACCACTGACTGACAGGCCAGCACTCTTATCCCCTTGCCGTCCGGGGTTGGCCATTGCTGCCAGTGAGCTTCGTGTTTGGGCCGAACTTGCCCGGCGGTCACCACCACCTGACATTGGTAGCACGTGCCGTGCCCGCCGCAGTAGGTGGCTATACCCACGCCGGCTCTGGCAGCGACCTCCAGGATTGTTTCCCCAGCCTCGGCGGGGGCCTTGATTCCATAACCTTCGAAGGTGACGGTCAGTGAGTCCATCAGTTAGCGCTCTCTTCAAGCGGAGCAAAAGGCCCGGTTAGAAGCCGGCGATGCGCTGCTCATATTCTGTCTTGAAGAATGTGGGAATAGCGGATGACTCTCGTGGGCCCACCACGATGTTCCACCCTGATTCCTGCTCCAGGTCGCCGCTGAGCACCGCCACGCCGCCGGGCAGAACTCCTATCCTATGCTCAACTTTTTCCTCTATTCCACATTCTTTGATGGTTTTGGCAATGATCTCGGGAGTAAAGTCCTCCGCAGCCCAGGCGGTTAGCACCGAAGTGCCGTCAGTGTCCACGACTACCACCCAGGCATCTATGTTGCCAGCGCTGGTGTCAGCTTCTACCGTGTAGTATGTTAGCGAGAAGTTAGTAGTGATGAGCACCGGCGAAGTCGCGTCAGGTTCACCGATTTCGTAAACACCGCTCTCTACCTGAATAGGCTTCTGCGGATCGGTATAAATGTTCAATCGCGCTGTAACCATTGCGAGTAAGGCTTCGCGAGTGAGCAGGTCGGTCACTACGATACCGGCGTATTTAGCAATCAGTTCAGAAGCGGATATAATCTTCTCAACTTCATTATTGCCTACGACAAAACCAATTGTGGGAAAGCCCATCGGCTTGATTTTTTCGTTAATGGCAGCACGCTCCACGATGGTCTGGTTCTGCAGAACGGCATTTAGCTCTCGGGCACCGCTGTCCAGCACCAGGTCCTCCAGCCCAGCCTCCCCGGCCTTCTCGCTCAGTTCATAAAGCTCATCCAGATTCTGGCTGCGGATCGCCAGCGGGCAGCTAAACTCCTTAGCCAGTGCCGTCATCTCGTCGAAATTATCTGCGCCAGCGGCATAAATCAGGGGCCGGCCCTCGCTGCACACCTCCAGCGCTCCGCGCATACTCTCTGGGTCGTCGCTCATCAACATCAGCGGCAGCGTGGAGACTTCTGTGGCTATCTGAGCCGCCTGCGGCAGGCTACCGTCATCGTCATTTAGGGCAATGAGGTCCAGGTCAAAGATCATGCCCACGCGATCGAACTCAGTATTACAGGCTGTCGTTATCCGCTCGCGCATCTCCTCTTCGGACAGGCTGGTGTTGACCTGTATGGCGATACCGCAAGGGTTACGGAATGTTTCTTCGTGCCGAAATAGTACTGTCTGGCCACCGATGTCCAGCGCCTTGTCCCCAGTGCCGATGGTCACCGTCTTCATCGGCGGCGCGGAGCTACCTTCCAATGCGGCGATGGCATCTTCGGTCACGTGCGGACACTCGTCCAGGGATGCCTGTCCCTGGGCCAGCTTCATTGCAAAAGCCAGACAGGTGGGAATGCCACAATCCCCGCAATTAGTCTTCGGCAACTGTTTGTAGATATCCATTGCAGTTAAGGCCACGACAACGCCTCCGTTGCGTAAGTAGTTAACCTCAATGTGAGGTCGTTGCTACAACAGTGCTTCCATCTCCAGGGCTGGATGGCCGACCTTCTGGAGATGCTCGACCAGGTCGTTGATAGTCACGGCATCGTCTTCGGTGGCAATTTGATTGGACAGGTCGGGCATATCCAGTTCTTTGGCCCGCTCCTGCAGGCCCTCGGCCAGGTCGGCCTTGAGTTCCTTGGGCATCCACACTAGCCGGGGGAGACCGCCGTCAGCGGTTATGAACTTTCGACTGATGACGTATCGGCGCCCGACACCGAGGAATCCAGGTGTCTGGTGTCCGCCGCCCACTGTGCCCGCCAGTGTACTGAACTCCATCCCCAACGGCGTCATGCCAGTATATTCGCGATTGACGATCATAAAGCCATTGGCCTCTGGCAACATTGCCAGAATACACTCAAAGCAACCGCATGAGGTCATTGGGGAGTCCATAATTGAGTAAAGGCTGACCCGCTCAACTGACCCGTGCGATTCTCGTTTCACGAAGTCATTGATCTTTTCCCACTCGCCGATCTCTGGATCGATACAGCGGCCCTTTTCCACTGGCTGATTGGCTCCATGCGGGCTAATCTCATAGGCAGCCTTGCCGTCCAGCCAGTTGTAAGCTCCGCATAGCCCCAGTCGCTCGGGGCTGATGATGCAGACGTGATCGGGCGCATAGGACTGACACAGGGTGCACGAGTAGAAGATATCCACGCTTTCGTCGGTCATCTCGCCCATGCGCTCGTCGCGCTCATGATAGGCTGCCTGTGCCTCCGGAAGTAGCTCATCTATCTTATCTTGATCGGTCGTAATGATAGCCTGAACTTTGTCAATGATTGCGCCCATCTCGTCTTTAAGCTCGGCAATGATGACGTCGCCGAAGTGGCGCAGCCGCCAGCCGGCAGCGAACGCGTCCTTACTTACCCGTACCCACGCCAGGTCGCGCTGGCCCATGTGGAAAACTCCGTGTGCGTAGTTGGCGGTACTGTGGATGCGTCGCTCCAGAATGCTTTCGAAATCCTTTTGCATCTTGCGGCCGGCTACTTCCAGATAGATCCCGAGCGGCATCGCCCCGCCTTCTTCTACGGTGTCAATGTCTGGCCCGATAACCTCTACCTTGCCGTCTTCCACCTCGTCCATATCTCGCATAGCCACGTACTCAAATGCGGTTGAATACTTGCCGCCGAACTCCACGTGCATATCGGGGCGACGAACCGTCTCACCTTCAAAAGCAGGGGCTACCGGAACGGGTACGTCCACCTCGCGTACAGTCACCTTCACCCCCCGCACATCCACGCATCTCTGCACTATCCTGTCATGGTCCAGCTCGCGCACCAGTGCCTCATAGGTGCAGACTCCCGTCGGTCGAATCTCGGGGATCTCGGTGTCGGAGATAACCGCAGCACCCATCGTGATAGCGCCAGCGCCACTGGCGAATTTTAGATCATCAATGGTGCCTAACCCCAGCCCAAATGCAAAGATATGAGCGCGTGTGTAATCCAGGCAGCCCTTCCAATCGCCCTTCTCCAGGCCACCAAAGGTCAGCGCGCCGCGCATCGCCCAGTTAAGGACGTAGATTATTGACTCGGTGTCCGGCCCTATGGGCACTATGTACGTGTCCCATCCGCTGGCGGGATTCTCCAGTATGTCATCGGGCAGGACA
>JALGTD010000295.1 GCA_029821515.1 Candidatus Zipacnadia bacterium
GAAGAGGCCTTTGTGCGTCTTACCGAGTCTGGAGGTGGCGCGCAATGATAGCTGCGGTGCGGCGGGCGTGGACCATTGCCAAAAAGGACATTCACATATACTATTTACGCGGGCCGGTCATAGTCTTTGGCGTGCTTTTCCCTGCCTTCCTGTTTATGGCCTTTGCGTGGGGGCGGGGCTTATCGGCTCAGGATCTGGTCCCTGGCCTCATCGCTATGACCCTTTTCTTCACCTCTTCCGCCACGACGCCGGCAGTTATGCCCTTTGAAACCCGGACCCGGACGCTTGAGCGCCTTTTGGTTGCACCGATAACTGTTCCGACGCTCATCTGCGGTGATGTCCTGGCGGCTTTGTTATTTGGCGTGGTTTTTTCGCTGATACCCACGGTGATTGCGGTAGGAATTCTCAGCGCCCCTCTAACCCATCCTGTCTTTCTCATAGCCGGAATTCTGCTCTCAGCGCTCTGTTTTGCCATCATGGGATCTCTGTTTTCTGCCACGCCGACTGACGACCCCTCCAGCGTAATGACCATTTCTAACCTGGTTCGTTTGCCCCTTATCTTCATAAGCGGCATATTTGTGCCTATCGCAGCGATGTCTCACTGGATGCAGCCTGTCGCCCTGCTCTCGCCTTTGACCTATACGACAGAGATTGTGCGGGCGGCTTTTGGGCAGACGGTGGTCGTCGCGCCGTGGTTATGCCTGGCCGTTCTGGCGGGCTTTACAGTCGTGCTGTGGGTAATTACCATCACCGCGCACCGGCGCAATATGCCCAAGCGCCTGGTGGGGTGAGCTTCTCCCCAGCGATATAGCAGTCAGGGCAGGGCTGGGGTATGTATGGGGGCCGGTGACAGCTCGTAGATTGCGCCGCCGATCTGCTTGAGGTAGCCCTTGGTTCCGGGGGGGCCAGGCAGCCGCTGTCCGACCTCCACATTGACATACTGTACCACCATCTGCCCAGTGGCCCCGTAGACATGCACCTCAATGTAGCCGCCTTTGGTCCCGCCCAGGGAGTAGCACACTGAGCCGGTGTTGAGGCACAGCGCTCCGTGCGTCTCATATCCAGGTACGGCGTAGCGTCCGTAGGCATGGGTGGTCGCGGAGAGCACCAGGTCGCACTTGTCCAGCACCTTCTGCTGGCGAGTGGGGCTAAGTTCCTGGATCCAGTAGCCAAAGCGCGAGTGAGCGCAGGCGATGATGATATCGGTAGGGTCTTTCGTGATGCTCTCCAGCGTGTTGATGAGATACTGCCGCGTGGCCTCGTTGAATGACACCGTGACATCCCACGGCTGGTCGGGGTAGTGCAGTTGAATTAGGTGTACGGTGAATCGTCCTACTGGGATCCGTGCATAATACTCACAGCCATTCTCACGCACAGTGACAGCGGCTCGGGAACTTATGCCCATCACATCCAGCAGCCTGCCGCCAGCCCCCCAGTCGCCCTGCCCAGTACCATAGAACTCGTTTTCTCCGTCGGCGATATTGGGGTAAAAGTTATCGTGCCACCACCGATTTGTTGCCAGGAAATCAAGAAATGGGTTCCCGAAGTGCTTGCACAGATGGTCGCCAAGCCCGATTACGAAGCGATCCCGGCTTTCCCTAATCCACTGAACCATGCGGGCCATCTCGGGGCTGTTGGACGGTGCGGAGCCCTTGTGGTCGCTCATAATTGCGAAGCTGAAATCGGCGGTATGGTCGAGCAGTTGCATCATTGAGAGCGTGGATGTGGCCGGCAGCTCACCCGCGAGGCACGGTACGGCTATCAGCGCAGCAAATAGGAGCAGCGCAATGCTTCTCTTCATCATAGAGTCTAAGATGTTATGGTGTGTCAGGGTGATCAGGGCTCCGGTTCTTTCTCTGAGAACACTTCCGCCTCGAAGCAGGCCGGCCTTGAGGCAGGTGTGCTCGAGGAACTCCTCGCGGTCCCAGCCCCATTCCACTGGCACTTGCGGCAGCAGCAAACCGTGATTGGGTCCCTGGGAAATAACCAGCCCGTGGCGGCCAATTTCGATCTCCTCAACATCCGCGACTGGCTCCAGCGGCGTCAGTGCCGAGACTTCTATGCTGATATCGGGAAGCTCCTCGGGAGTGACTGGGGCGAAGCGGGGGTCACGCAGCGCCGCCGACTGGGCATTATCCGCCACCGCCTCGATCAGGGGCGCGTGAGGCTCAATGTAGCCAATGCAGCCGCGTAATTGCCCCGCTTTCTTGAGCGTGACAAAGGCAGACAAAGGCACCGCGCGGCTCTAGCAGGTCGGGGTCATTGGTAGCCAGGTCAGGGGCAGGCTCATGCGCCACTGCTGCCGTCACCGCCTGGTGAGCGACCTCGATCAGCCGCCGCTTCTGTTCCTCATTGAGCATAGCACTCACCTGCTTGTCAGTCGGGTTCGGGCTTTTGGAAAATCAGGATCTGCTGATGATGGATATTGGGAACGAAGGCGTAGGGAATACCGTAGGCATAGAGATTCTTGCTGTCCTGGAGCAGTGCAATGACGCCCTTCAGCACCATGCCGTGCTGCTGAATTTCATTGGCCAGGTCAGCATGATACAGATA
>JALGTD010000064.1 GCA_029821515.1 Candidatus Zipacnadia bacterium
GCCTCTGCGCTGCTGGGATAGGGGATGATCACCTCCGGGCGGATCACTCCGGCCCGAATCTGCGTCGCACCGTTCAGCGAAGCATGCTCGCCGGTATGAGCCGTGAGCAGATCAAACGTGCGCTGCGCCATAGGCAGCTCGCCGAAGCCTTCAGTGATGATCAGGGTGATGCCTACGTCCTCGTCGCCAGTGATCGCTACCCCCAGCGTCTCGCCCAGAAGTTCATCAAGCACCGCGGCGTCAATGGCGCCAACTACCACTCCAGCTGCCCCCACCTCGCAGGCCCGCTGCAGCGCGCCCAACGTTGCCTGTGCTCCGCCTACGATCAGCTTCCCACGGCAGTCTTCAGTAATCAGGTCAGCGGTCAGGGGCTGGGCGGGATGGTTGACCGCTATCATAACCTCCCCGTGAGCTTCGCCCCCAATCCCAATGATGCCCTGAATCAGCGCACCCGGGCACTCCACAACGGCCCCCTCATCGCTAAGTACCTCAACCACCGTCCCATCAATATATGCAGTAAGCTCCACCGGCACCGCCGGCCCCCGTATCAGCACCTGACCGGTGACGGCACTGATATTCTCTATTGTTCCTTCCATTGGACTGCGTGAGAGCGCGTGGAAGATACTCCACAGTGCCTTGTGCTCGGCGATCGGTTCCCGAGCCTGGACTGCATCGCCTTCAGATTTCAGCATAAGCCGGGGGACTTCCTCAGTGTTCACGTGCAGATCGTGAGCCACATTGACTGTGGTCACATTGCCCGGCAGGGCGGTTTGGGCCACCACATCCTCGGCAGCCACCACATCGCCTACCGACACCTTCACCTGGCCGGTCAGCGGCAGGCGCCGCTCTTTGCGGATGGTGATTGACTCGGCCACTGTCAGTCCTGGTGTATATGCCTGTGCCATTATTGCACTTCCGGATAAAGCTCAACTGCCTTCGCCCACTGCCCGGCAGCCGAGTGCTGTTGCTCAGGCTCTGCGGCCAGCTCCAGGGGTCGGCCACGGGTATCAATTATCAAGCCCACTGCGCCGCCCTGCACTTGCGTTTTGACTGCCCGGCCGCGTCCGGCACCTACATCGTATCGGCGCACCGGATCAATGGTCACCTCTCGGATCGTATCTTCGAGCAACTCGATGCGCCGCAGTTCCCCGGCAGCTACCTCCAGGCGCTCGCCCGTATCAGTGAAGGTGACAGCAACGCATGGGCTGCCTGCCTGACCCCGTCCAAGTGGCGCGATGCAAGTGCCCAGCGGAACTAAACAATCGCGCACAAATACCTGGCGAGCCGCCTCGGCATGCACCTGGGCCAGCACACCCAACTGCGGCATCATAAAGATGCTGTCCACGGCCAGTCGGGTTACGCCCTCGGGAGCAAAGCCATCAATCAGCATCATCGCCGCCTGGATGCGCCGGGGAGCGTGCGACAGAGTTCCTCCTGAGCCGACCAGCAGATCCAGACGCATCATATCCACTATCGTCTCTTCGCCAGCGCGGGTCTGCTGGAAGGCGTCGGCGATATCCCGCTCCTGCTGGACTCCTTTGAGTCCCGTGGCTAACTGCTTGTGCTGTTCAAAGGCCAGCCGTAGCGCCTCGCGAGCAATAGCCTGCTCCAGCTTGAGGCCCTCCAGCCACTGGGGCACAGTCGTGGGCCGAATCATCTTATTGCGGATGCGATTTTCTAAATCGCCTGCCGCAATATCACCAGCAACCCAGCGCAGGACATTGTCCAGACCGGTTGCGGCCACTACGTTGGTGATGGAATAGCTCATCCCCAGGTTGGCACTGACCGTACGGTTGAACACTCCGTCAAAGACGCTGAATACGTCGGTAGTCGCTCCGCCGATATCCACGCCGACAATGTTGATGTCCTGGTCGGCGGCTATCTGCTGCATAATATCCCCGACCGCCGCCGGCGTGGGCATTATATCGGCATCCACCCACTGCATCAGCTTACTGTATCCGGGCGCCTGCGACATAACGTGGCGCAGGAATTCTTCCTGGATTTCCGCGCGAGCCGGGCCGAGATTCTCCTGCTCGAGGGTAGGACGCAGATTATCTACCACTGTCAGGGCAGTGACATCCTGTACTGTCTCGGCAATACGGGAGCGAGTTGCCACGTTTCCTGCATAGATAACGGGCAACTGAAAGCCGCTACCGAGGCGCGGCTGGGGCTTAGCAGCGGCGACCACCTCGGCCATTTCTACTACACGACGCTCCTCCCCACCATCTACCCCCCCGGAGATAAGAATCATATCGGGCCGCAGCCGCCGCAGTCGCTCGATGCGCTCGTGCGGACGGCGGCCGTCATCCAGGGCCAGCACATCCATAACAATGGCGCCGGCGCCCAGAGCAGCTCGCTGGGCGCTTTCCGCCGTCATCCGCCGCACCAGCCCGACCACCGCAACCTGGAGCCCTCCGCCAGCCGAACTGGTGGAGACATAGATGTCGGTGCCTGCGCCGCCCTGCGCCGGGCGGATTAGCTGGCCATCGTCGTCAAGTAATTGCCTTCCGGAAAGCTCTTCCACCTCGGCGATGGCATTGCGCACCCCCACGGTAACATCCTCGAAGGGGGCCTCGACAGTCGTCGGCGCCTCGCCGCGCACCAGCAGGCGATATTCATCGTCCTGACGGCCAATCAAGATAGCTTTGGTGGTCGTCGAGCCGCAATCAGTGGCTAAAATGAAATTGATATCATTAGCTCTCATTGCTTGATTGATCGGACATACCCCCACCGAAAAAGCCTTGTTTCTCCTCCACTGCTTCCAGTTGCTGAATCATCCACTCAATGTTGTCGCGATTCTCGATTGCACGAACAAAAATGTCGTAGTCAGCCACCGACAGAACCGCACGGATAAGCGGCCCAAAGACAATCAGCGCCTGGGAGGCGAGAAAACTCAGGGGTTTGAGGCTTTCCAGCGTGAACAGGGCCAGCGCCGTCAGTCGGCGCTTGACGATGGCTCTCAGCACTCTGGCCAGCACCTTACGCTGCTCAAGTTGCTGCCGATCGCACATTGCAGTGGTCATACGTATTCGTCTCGCTTGGCGGGAGACAGATGACGGGACAAATACTCTAAGACTTCCGCTCTGTTGCCCACAAGGTAGAGATACAGGTCATGGGCGCTGCTCAGGAGACTGCCCCGTTCACTAGAACTGACCAACACTGCGTCATCCCGGTTGGGCCAGTACGTCTTTAGGTTCCTCCACAGCTTTTTCCGGGTGCCCCACAAGCTCGCCACTGTCACCCCTTCGCGGTCAAGGGTAAAATGCATCGGCACATAGTGGCTGGAGACCGCTGCTGTCAGCACCACTGCCGTCAGCAGCGGATAAAAATGACCGCCGTAGATAACAGCGACTGCTGTGGTCAGCACCACAACAAAAACTGCCACAATAACGCTGAGCAGAGGCCGCCGGCGCGGCAACCACACTCGCCAGGACATCACCTGGCCATCACTATCATTGGTTTTACTCTGGTCCTGTGTACTCGCCATAGGCCTCGCCACGGTGCTGGGCGATGTATTGGTAGGCCGAGTATGCCGCAATGGTGGCATCCCCCACGGCGGTGGTGACCTGCCGTATCACAGTATCACGAATGTCACCTGCTGCAAAGATACCCGGCTGATTGGTCCGCATACGCATATCTGTGCGGATGAATCCATTGTCCAGCTCCAGCAGGTCCTCGAGCCAGTCAGTGTGCGCTATCTCGCCAATTGCTACAAAAACTCCAGTCACCGGCAGCAGCCACTCAGCGTCAGTTTGGGTGTTACGTAGCTTCAACTGCTCCAATTCCTCTTCACCGATGATTTCTTGCACAACTGTGTTCCATAATGGTTCGATGTTGCTGCCATCTATGATCTGTTGGCCAAGGTAAGAGTCGGCCCGCAGCCGATCGCGCCGATGAATCAAGTAGACCTTTTCGCAGATGTCAGCCAGATACATAGCATCTTCAACGGCTGCATTCCCTCCACCAACCACAGCTACCGTCTCTCCCCGAAACAGAAAACCATCGCAGGTAGCACAGTACGAGACACCCCGCCCGCGCAGCTCTTCCTCTCCGGGCACATTCAAGCTGCGCGGAACCACTCCCGTAGCGATGATGACGGCCACCGTCAACCAGGCGGCATCGCTGGTCTGCACTAACCAGCGACCATCATCATGGCGACTGATATCCGTGACCTCTTGCTGGGTGAACTCAATGCCGTAGTTCCCCACCTGCTGGTAAACCCGCTGGCTTAGTTCCGCGCCACTGATACCCTCGGGGAATCCCGGGTAGTTCTGGATCAACGGGGCAGTCAGCAACTGGCCGCCAGGAACACCCTTGTCTAGTAGGACTACATCAACACCATAGCGCTTGGCATAGAGCGCCGCCGTGCATCCGGCAACTCCGGCGCCAATAACCACTAGTTTGACCTGTGTGACATTAGTCATTGGGAGTGCCCCTCAACTTCATTCATGGAGTATTGCGCAACCGTTGTGTTATTCCTCCTCCCACTCAGCTTCTCCTCCCTGCCATAGACCAACTAACATCGAACTGTGCTTTCTTGCATCGAGTATGGCCCTGATATATACTTAGTGTGCAAACACGTGTCCGGCTCTATATAGTCCCCCTGCCCAGTTGTGTGCCCTGAACTGACTGAATGAGACGAGGTGACAGCGATTGGAAGTGATTCGGGAGCTGCTGGCACGAGCTGTCCTGGCCCTGGTGGGCTTGCCTATACTGATTGCGTGCGCCTACTTCGGCGGCTGGCCACTGTTGATATTGGTGGCGGTGGTCACTATTATAGGGCTGGGCGAGTACTACTCTGCGGTTTTCACAGCGAACATCTTCCCCGCAGTAATCGTAGGCTACCTGGGCGCTTTGGCGCTGTTAGCCGTCACAGCTTTCAGCCCACCGCAGCAATGCGACTTAGGTGTGCTCATTGTGCTGGCAGCGGTCGCAGCCACCGCTATGCTCAGTCAAGTTAAGGGCAACTCCTACGCCGGGTCCACCGTCAATAGCGCCACGACAGTATTCGGAGTTGTCTACGTTGGCCTGCTGATGAGCTTCTTGCTGCGGTTGGCCGATTTTGACCTTCCCGCTGCGCTTGGTGAGCCAGCCAGCCTGTTTACCACCAAGACTGGTACGCTGCTACTGGTGGCAGTTCCCGTCTGGACCCTGGATACCTGCGCTTTCATCGTCGGATCAGCGTGGGGTCGGCACCAACTATCGCCCCAGCTTAGCCCCCATAAGACCATTGAGGGGGCCCTGGCTGGCTTAATCGGCTGCGTCGGTCTAACCATCCTGCTGGGCTGGTGGCTGAAGCTGCCGGTTGCCTACGGCTTGCCGCTTGGCATTCTTCTTGCAGTAGTGGCCCAGCTAGGCGATGCCGCCAAGTCTACTATCAAGCGCGATCTGGGCATTGACGACTTCGGCAACATCTTCGGGCCCCATGGGGGCATTCTGGACCGCTTCGACGGGCTACTTTTCGCTATGCCCGCCGCCTGGCTATATCTGACTACTTTGATAGGGAGTTAACAACCTCTGGTGTAGCTGCTCTATGCGTCGCATGATCATATACAATCCGCGCGCTCGCGCCACTCATGCTACGCGCCTCAGCCAGGCCGCCGAGGCGAAGCTGGCGGCAAACGGTGGCTATGAGTTGAAGGTTCCTCGCAGGCCGGAGGAGGCCACTGTCCTGGCCCGCCAGGCGGCACAAGACGGCTACGATCAGGTGATCGCTGCTGGTGGCGACGGCACTATCAATGCTGTGGTGGAGGGGCTGGTCGGCTCGCAGACGGCTTTGGGAATCGTCCCGCTGGGAACCGGCAACGCCGCCGGCTCCAATCTCAATGTCAGGGCCGGTGATATTGCGGCTGCGATGGACCTGATCGTCGCGGGCAATACCAGGCGCGTGGACCTGGGGCGGATGAATGGCCGCCATTTCCTGACGATGGGCGGCGTCGGCCTTGACGCCCAGGTCGCCTATGAACTGCACACCGCCTGGAAACGCCGCCTGGGCAAGATCGCCTTCATCCGCCAGTTCTTTCGCTCAACGCTCAGCTACAAGCTGTCACACTGTCACCTGGAGATAACCGGTGGCGAAGAGGACCTCGTCCTGGATGAGCCGCTGTGGGCAGTATTGATCTGCAATATGTCCATTTTCACCTGGCGGGTGAGCGTTGCCCCGCAAGCCTCCCCCGATGATGGCCAGCTTGACTTCATCATCTTCCACCGCTGCGGCACCTCCCAGCTTATTTCCATCGCCGCGCGCAACTTCCTCTTCGGCGCCGACATCAGCCACAGCTCTTATGTCACCATCGCCCACGGCAAGCGCATGCAGATAAATGCCGAGCCGCCGACCTACTGGCAGGCCGACGGCGATGTCGGCGGACACACACCAGTGACAGCGCAAGTAGTCCCCTCGGCGCTCGATCTGATCGTGCCGTAGCCTCGCCCCACTATTGTGGCGTAGGTGGCGCGGGCGGCATGGGCGCAGTCGGCGGAGCGCCTGCACCAAGATCAACGTCCAGGACTTGCTCACCTGCCAGGCCGAAATTGTCCCGATAGGCCAGCGCCATGGCGATGAATGTCACTGGACCGGTAACCAGTATGCCCACGCCACACACGATCGCTCCTGCCAGGTTCACCAGGCCAATGAGCAACATAAACACTGACCACCCCAGCCAGTTCTCCTTGGTCTTGTTAAAGCTGGCCTCAAAGGCCGGCCAGAAGTCCATCCGCCGATCCATAACGAGCGGAAAAACAAAGATCAGCAAGGCGGAGACCACTATTGCGCCCACGAGACAGGCAATTAAGCCGACACTGGTAAAGACACTGATTAGCAGCCAGGCCACTAGCGCATTAACGAATACCTCGAAGCCCTTGCCAATATCGCCCAGTTCTATACTACTTGTGGGATCCTGGAGCTTCTTGAGGATCATATAGTAATACCCACAGAGCAACGGCCCATACAGGATCCCCCCGCTCGCACTGTTGGCGACACCCAGGATGAGCATTACCACCACGTGCATCAGCCAGTCCTGCTTGAACAGCTCCCACCCCTCCGATAGCCATTCTCCGGTGCGAATCATCTTCTGCCTCCCGACAACAACCTGGCACTTTCTTTGCTGACTACTCGGCTGCAGGCGGCACAGGTGGTGTGGGTGGTGCAAATGGAGGAGGCTCCACAGGCGGCTGGGGCGCTGCCGGTGCCTCCAGCTCGATGACACTGGCTTCCTCAAAGTTATCCCGATAGGCAATAGCCACTGCGATTGTCGTCACTGGACCAGCTACCAGCCAGCCTACGCCGCAGATGGCTGCACCCACGGAGCTGATCACCGACAGCAGCACTGCAAAGCCAAAGAAACCCCAGAACGCGGGTTTCACCTTCTCGAAGCTGAGCTTGATAGCGTCTATCGCTCCCGTTTGGCGATCAATAATCAGCGGGAACACAAAGAGGACACAAGCGGCAATCAGCCAACCCGCGGCTATAGACAACAGTTGCCCAAGGGTTGGTACGACATTAAGAATGGAGCTCGCCACAACAGAGCCCACCACGATCAGTATGAAGGCCAGCAACGACTGGCCAAATACCTCAAAGCCTTTGCCGATGTCGCCAATCTGCGGTTCATAATCAGGCTCTCTCAACTGGCGCAAGATGACATAAAACCATCCGCACGTCAACGGCCCAGCCAGAATGCCAATTGTCACGGCCGAGCCCAGTCCCACAATCAAAGCCACAACAATGTGGACGCCAACGCTCTTCGTGAATATCTCCCACGCCTTGCTTAACCAGTCACCGATTCGGATCATTGAACCCACTCCTTTGGCGATTGATGACAACCTT
>JALGTD010000065.1 GCA_029821515.1 Candidatus Zipacnadia bacterium
CGTCAGGAGTTGACTCGCTTGCTGGAGGGCCTCGGTCCAGGAGGTCGGCTCGCCCTCTATCTGAGGCGAGGTCAGCCGCTGCGAATTGACCAGCAGGTCTCCTGCCCGCCAGCCTCGCACACACAACCGCCCTGCGGATATTGGATCATTGCGGCTGGGAAGCGTTGCTATGAGGCCATCGTCGAGAAGCTGTAGATACATCCCACAGCCAACCCCGCAGAAGGGGCACACTACCGGGAATAGCTCATTCATTACCGTTTAATCCCTAAGCTTTTTGTAGCAGCCGAATAATTCCCTATTCTTTGCCACTGTGCTGAATCAGTCCTCCCCTATGCCAGTTCTTTGCGCAGCCCAAGCTCTTTTGATGATTGGGGAGACTTGCCAGAGGAAAGTATGTTAGGCTAACAGTAAAATACGCGCGTTGCTGTCAATTCACCGATTAACACACAATAAATGAGCAAGGGGCACTACTACCTCCTGCTCAATTTTTGCATTATAGCACAACTTCAGATAAATTGCAAGGGCAATTTGCCGATGTTTCCCAGTTCGGAAGGCAAAATGGGATAAAGAATGACCTTGCCCCCGAAAACAAGTCCAGGAGTAGTGTTAGTATTTGAGGAATCTGGACTCAAAGGAGGGCAAGCAGATGAGCCGGAAAAGGCACAGCCCTGAGCAGATCATTAACAAGCTGCGGCAGGCAGAGGTGGAGCTGGCCCGGGGAGCTACAGTGCCCCAGGCTTGCAAAAAGATCGGGGTAACCGATCAGACTTATTACCAGTAGCGGTTGCTCTTCCCACCGAAGCCAAAGAGCGAGGAACAGCCTACAATCGCGCAGGAGGCCCGGAGGTGGCCTCACTTGACGCGCCTCGAGTGCAACGCAGCGTGATTAGCGGCAATTCGGGGCGGCAGTTGATGCGCACAGGAGGCGCGATCACGCCAAGACCCCGACTGATGTACACTTGGCTGACATTCGTCCTGACCAGGCCCATAGCATACTTGCGGCGGCACGGGGTTATGACCGGGCCAAGGACTGGAATGACCATCTGCCCACCATGGCTGTGCCCGGCCAGGATGAGCTTGACTCGTGGGTCATTCATGTCGTCCGCGTAGTCAGGATTGTGCGAAAGCAATATGGCAGGCTCGTCCGTGGGCACCCCGGCCAGGGCCTGATCAAGCTTTTGCTCGTCTTCCCATAAGTCCCCTACGCCTGCCAACCATAGGTGAGCGCGGCGGGGCCCGGCCAACTCGATGGGCACATTCGTGTTCAGCAGCTCAGGTATATCAGCCTGGGCCTGCGCGGCCCGGCTCCGCTCGATACCTTCCCAGTGGTCGTGGTTACCGAGTGCCGAATATACCCCCAGCGGTGCTTGTAGCCGCGCCAGCTCTGCCCAGACCGGTCCCGTATATTCGCTACTGCGATAAACGTGGTCGCCGGTGAGAACGATGATGTCTGGTCGGAGACTATTGGCGAGGTCCACGATTAGCATTACGTACTCGATGGATACGAAGGGACCGTGGTGGATGTCAGTGAGCTGGCACATGGTCAGCCCGTCGAGAGCCAGCGGCAGGCCGGGGATGGTGATTTCAGGTCGTGTAACCTGTACCCATCGCCTCTCGAAGGCTACATCAGCCGCCAGCAGAGCACCAGCACCCCAGGCGAGATACTTGAGGAACTTGCGACGAGATACCCTGGTCTGGCCCTCTGTCGCCATCGCTGTATTACCTGTCTTCACCTGAGATCCTCATGTAAACAAACACCGAATTGGATTTGAGGTTGATTTCGCCTTCTATGAGTAGTGTCCTTTGTCCGGAACGACTGGGGCATCTAGAACAGAGAAGCGGCCGCGCGATCCCGACCAGGATCGGCGCGAAGACTCCCGGAAGCCCGCAAATGCCTGACCATTACACACACATAGTGGCTCTGCGAAGGAATTCGTGTCTCGACCAAAGAATGTTGTAACTGGTAGGAAATCGCGCGACAGATGTCAAAGGAGGATGGCAGATGCCCAGACGAAGAGAACAGGAAAGCGTATCCACAGCCGCTGAGGATTTACAGGAGTCATTACGAGGAGAACCTGAAGAAGCCCCAATAGCTTGTCCAAGGAGGAAAACAATGAGAATCATGTTCCTGGTCGTAGCTTGCGTCCTGGTGCAGTGGGTCGGTCTGCCCCGAGCGGAGAGCGCACAGGCTAACCCGCTCTACGACTTCTTTCCGTTTGGGATGTACCTGGTCGGCCCCAACCCGGTGTCGGGCGTCGAGGGCGATCTAGCTGAGAAGGTGGGTTTCACCTGCGCCGATCTGAAGGAGCACAACTTCAACTGCATCTGGGCGAACAATCTGGGCTTCGCGGCCCACCTGGATACTTGGCTGCAGGCCGGTAAGGAATACGGCATTCGCGTCATACCGCAGGGCGGCGGCCCGCCGGATCTGCTCAGGCCGGATTATACCTTCGAGAACGGGGAGTACTTCGAAAACACCGTGGTTCCGCACTGGGCAAACCTGGCTCTGAAGTATCGGGACAACCAGACACTGCTGGCCTACTCTCTTGAGGAAGAGTGCCCGCCCCATCCTCTGTCCAGATATCGCGCCATAGACAGGCTGACGCGCTTGACCGGAGCAATTGACCCGAGTCACCCCATGATCGTGATGTACAACCAGGTCACATCCGCTGAACTGGCTGCGCAAATGGTGAAGCCGAAGGCCATTGCCTATGACGCGTACCCGTTCTTCAGTGATCCCGAGAACGGACCTGATACCAGGGGCGGAAGCTTGAGCTACTACATCGTGAACCAGGAGCGTATGTACCGGGCCGCGCGCAAGTCCGGCGGGCCGCTCTGGATGATAGCTCAGGGCATCGTAACGGACATATTGCACAAAGGCAAGCCGGACAAGCCTCTCTATCGCCAGCCTGGCCCGAACGAGATGCGCTGGCAGGTATGGTGCTCGCTCTATTGTGGGGCTAAGGGGGTCTTTTTCTATGTCTACAGCACGGGGCCGTTCGAGCGCCCGGAGTTCAACGAAGGGGTGGACGAAATCTACTGGGAGCGCGGAATGGTGGACCAGGAGGGCACAGAGAGTTCGCAGTATCGCGAGGCCGCTCAGGTCAGCCGGGAGATAGACCCGATCAAGCCGCTTTTTCTCAAGCTGGACTGGGCCAGGCCGGAGGAGAACGTCATTTACTGGATCGAGAGCGAGTACGTCCTGGGCCGCACTTTCGTCCATCGCGACACCGGTGCCCGCTACCTGGTGCTGTTCAACTCCGACCCGAACGAAACGCACCCGGCCGCCGTGGAGCTTAATCGCTTCGCAGAGGAAGTAGCCCACGATACCAAGACATACGATGTCCGTGCCCAGAAGATGCTTAGTTCGGCATGGCCGGACAAGGAACTAAAGGAACTGATGATAGGTCCCGGCGACGGCGCGGTCGTTCTGATTCTGGACGAGGAAGACACACTCGATAAGCACAAGGCCCAGTATGAGAAATAGCCGGTAGAGAGTGCGGAGTGCTCTTCTGGTAAAGCTTGGAGCCCGCTATTGCTGGGCCACCATCTGCAGTAGCAAGTACGCTTCTGCATACCGCGATGCCTTCCCCGCGGCCGGGGAACTACTTCTGGCCGAAGAGGAACAGCCTGCGCAGAGCGGACAGCAAGCAATATGCGGCCAGCCCAGCCGCCACGAAGTACCAGAAGCCCCTTGTGGTTATGCTGGGTAATCCGCCTTCAAATCCGTAGATTTTCCCTTAATAGTTGTTGTACGCCAGGAGGAATTGCTGCATCGGTCAAAGAATATTGGAACAAACAATGACCTATATGGAAATCTATATTGTGATCCACAGAAAAAGGACCGGTGCTGATTGTGCCAATTCAACTGGACAGTGAGCTGTTCAAAGAGAAGACGCTGCAATTGCTGGCTGACGTCGGAGTAAAGATCGAAAGCGACGAGCTGGTCAGCATTATGCTGGAGAAGGGCTGCACGGAGGGGCCAGACGGTCGGGTCCGAATTCCGGCCGGGCTGATTGAGGAGCTCGTGGCTACCCAGGAGAAAACGCGCTCCGCCGACGACGATGACCAGCAGCTTCACCCGTGGTGCGGCGTAGACTGGACGCACTGGCTGACGTGGACGGACCAGAAAGAGCCGATGCGCGAGAGGCTGCAGACCGAGTTCCTGATGTCGGCGTTCGACTGTGGGCCGACCCACTACTACGACTACCCGGCTGGCGAGGCGGTAGCGGTCAACACAGACATTCTCGTCGAAATGATGAAGTTTGCCGAAGCCACGCCGGAGATCGGCTACATCAGCACCTGGTACCGCCAGGATGTGCCTCAGCCCACCGAGCGACTGGCCTCGCTCATACTGGCCTTGCAGTACACGACGAAGGTTGACGGCATTGAGTCCATTGATCCATCGGTCATCAAGTACCTGGTAGAGATCGGCGAGATCATGACCGGTAAGCCGAAGTCCGCTTGCTATCTCGCTGGCTCCGAGTGCATGATTTCACCGTTGATTCTCGATCACCGCGCGGCTGCCGACATGCTCGAACGGAACCGCCTGGGCATCAACCGCTATCACATGGCCTCAATGCCCACGGTGGGAATTGCGACGCCCGTCACCCTGGCCGCAGCCGTGACGATCTCTGTGGCGGAGATCCTCGGTGGTCTGGTCGCGGCCTATTGCCTGGCCCCCGAAGGTGACCTAACCGGGCGGATAATCTGTACGGTCATGGACATGAGAACGGCCAACACCTCGCCCGCCGGACCAGAGAACCTGATGGTCAATCTGGCCGTCAAGAAGCTGTTTGACGACTGTTTCGGCGGTCATCTGTGGAGCGAGATCTTCTTCAGCCCCTCCACGCACCACCCGGGGTTGCAAGCCGTCTACGAGAACTTCTACGCCGCGAGCGCCGTTGCCCAGCTCAGTGGCAGCTCTTTCATTCCCTATCCGGGAATGGGGACGCTGGCCAATGGTGGTATGGGTTCGCCCACCCAGTTCATGCTGGATATGGAGATTCGCAAGAGCCAGTTCCAGGTGAAGGAGCGAATCGCCATCACCGAAGACACCTTGCCCTTTGCAGAAATGTGCGAATGCATCGCCGCTGGAGGCAATTTCCTGGAGAGCGATCACACTCTGACCCATTTCCGCGAGCTGTGGCGTTCGGAGCTATTTCCGCCGTCCCCGTCAGCGGAAACCAGGGCCGTCGGCGATGAAAAGCGTATACTGGATGAATGCGAAGAGCGCTGGCGGGCTAATGTCGCCGTCTGGCAGCCGCCCGAGTGGCCGGCGGATACCACAAAAGCGCTCGAGGGCCTCTTGCGGCGTGCCGAAAAAGAGCTTCTCTAGACTCAGTATCAGTATACAGTTCAGTATGCGGAGGCACATAAGTTATGCGCGGACAGAGAACAGCGATCCGCAGTCTGCTGTTGTTATCCGTAGCACTGGGAGGCAGCGTTCACATGGCCTATGGACTGACGCTTTGGGTCGCACCCGACGGTAACGACGCCTGGTCAGGGCAGCTGATGCGACCCGTCGCCGCCCGAACCGACGGGCCCCTGGCGTCTCTCTCGGGCGCCCGCGACGTGGTGCGCCGCATCAAAGCCCAAGAGCCGTTGACCGAGCCAGTGCGCATACTGGTGGCTGATGGTACGTACACCCTCACCGCGCCGCTGGTCTTCGGGCCGGAGGACAGCGGGACCGAGAAGTGCCCCATTGTCTACGAAGCCGCTCCCGGTGCTCACCCTGTCTTCAGCGGTGGGCGAACCATTACCGAATTCAAGCTGGGTGCCAACGGTATCTGGCACGCACAGGTGCCCGAGGTGGCCGCCGGTGAGTGGTATTTTGAGCAATTGTTTGTCAATGGCCGACGCGCCACGCGTGCGCGTTCCCCGAATAAGTTCTACTATTACATGCTCCGCCAGGCCGGGGAGATCACCGATCCCACCACTGGCGAGAGGGTAAATTGGCCCGACCGGGCCTTTGGGGCGCGGCCTGCGGACATCAAGCCTCTGCTCGATATACCCCAGGAGAAGCTCAGTGATGTCACGCTGGTGGCATACCATTCGTGGGAGGTCTCTCGCCTGCGCCTGGCTGCGGTGGATCCGGAAACGCACACTGTCATCACCACCGGTAAGGCGCGCTGGCCCTTTATGCACTGGGGACCTGGCCAGCGCTACTACCTGGAGAACTTCAAGGCAGCGCTCGACGCGCGGGGCGAGTGGTTCCTCGATCGCGATGGGACTCTATTCTACAAGCCCCTATACGGCGAGGATATGACCCAGGTGCAGGTCATTGCACCCATTCTGGGAGAATTCGTTCGCTTCACCGGCAAGCCGGCGGAGGAGCAGCCCGTCGAGCACATCATGCTGCGCGGCCTCACTTTCCAGTATGGGCAGTACATTCTGCCCGAACAGGGCCATTCTGACGCCCAGGCCGCTTACGGCATACCGGCTGTCATCATGGCGGATGGCGCGAACAACATTACAATCGAGCACTGCGAGATAGCGCACGTCGGTATCTACGGGTTGTGGTTCCGCAGCGGCTGCCGCGATTGCCGGGCCGTGCACAACTACTTCTGGGACCTGGGGGCCGGCGCGGTGCGTATCGGCCAGGGAGATATCCCGGGCAATCCTGCCGATTACACCAGCCATATTGTCGTGGACAACAATATCATCCGCGCAGGCGGTCACACCTTCCCGGGCTGCGTCGGCATCTGGATCGGACAGAGCGGCGATAATCAGATCACGCACAATGACATCTCCGATTTGTTCTATACGGGGATTTCTGCAGGCTGGAACTGGAGCTACGGTGAGAACCTGTCCCAGCGCAACACCATTGACTTCAACCACATCCACCACCTCGGGTGGGGCGTGATGAGTGACATGGGCGGCATCTACACGCTGGGAGAGTCACCGGGCACAACCGTCAGCAACAATGTCATTCACGATATCTACGACTACGGCCACTATGGGGGAGGTGGATGGGGCCTGTACAACGATCAGTCCAGCACGGGTATCGTGATGGAGAATAACGTGGTCTACAACACTAAGACCGGTGGCTACCACCTGCACTACGGCAAGGAGAACGTCATCCGCAACAACATCTTCGCCTTCAGTATGGGGCCCCAGCTACAGCGCTCAAAGGTGGAAGATCACCTCTCCTTCACCTTCGAGAATAACATCGTCTACTGGGATGGTGGCAGGTTTTTGGGGGGCAACTGGCGAGACCGCATCGAACTCAAGAACAATTTGTACTGGGACGCTTCGGGTGAGCCGGTAACGTTTGAGGGAATGACTCTGGCACAGTGGCAGGAAGCGGGCCATGATGCCGGCTCGCGCGTGGCTGATCCGCTGTTCGTTGATCCGGAGAAGTTTGACTTCCACCTCCGGCCCAATTCACCGGCACTGGAGACGGGATTTGTCCCGTTTGACTACACCCAGGCCGGGGTCTACGGCGACCCAGCCTGGGTCAAGCTGGCTTGCAGCTTCACTTATCCGCCTTTGGAGTTTGCTCCGCTACCGCCACCTGAAATAGCGCGCGACGGCTTTGAAGACACTCTCGTCGGCGCCCAGCCCGCGCAAGCCCACACCTCCGTCGAAAGCAAAGGCGACTCCATTGCAGTTAGCGATGAATTAGCGGCCAGCGGCAATGGTTGTCTCAAGATTACCGACGCGCCGGGTCTCAAGTATGATTGGAACCCGCATTTCTATTACCAACCCAACCATTCCAGCGGCGTGACGCGCTGCAGCTTCGACATACGCATCGAGGAAGGCGTCCGAATGTATCACGAATGGCGCGAGTATGGTGGTCCAGAATACCTGGTCCCAGCATAGTGGTGGTAGATGGCAAGGTACAGGTCGAAGGCGAGGACCTGTTGAGGCTGCCCACAGGTCAGTGGGTCCACTTTGATGTAGTCGCCGGACTGGGCAGTCGCGCCACTGGCACGTGGGATCTGACCATCACTCTTCCCAATGCACCGCCCCGCCGTTTCCGCGAGCTAGAGTGCCGCAGCAAAGAGTGGAAAAGGCTCGACTGGCTCGGCTTCAGCAGCACCGCGAGCGACAAGCGCGTCTTTTACCTCGATAACATGGAGATAATACCGGAACTATCTGAAACCCAGGAGTAGGATGGCCTGGCGAGCAAGTTGGAGCCTAGATGCTCATTGACACAAACACAACTTTCGGAAAATCGCCAACAAAACGCGTGAGCTATGCTAACTTTGTTACCAGTACGTGCATGTTCGATGAGCCGAGTCTGGTTCATCGGACGACCCAGGAAGGAATCAGCCGATGAAGATCGCGCCCGACCGACTGAGGGAAATGCTCAGACTTATGTACAGAATCCGTGCATTTGAGTGCAGAGCACGCCAGCTATTTGAGGAAAACCGCCTGCGGGGCAGCTTTATGGGGGCATTGCATTCGTACGAAGGTGAGGAGGCCGTCGCGGTAGGGGCGTGTGTCGCTCTCAGATCAGATGATTACATACTGAGCACTCACCGGGGGCACGGCCACTGCATCGCCAAGGGTGTAGATGTGAGGTTTATGATGGCAGAACTTCTCGGCAAAGAAACCGGCATCAGCAAGGGTCGCGGCGGCTCTATGCACATGTTTAACCCCGCTTTGGGCTTGCTGGGCGGAAATGGCATTGTCGGCGGCGGCATTCCGTTGGCCCTGGGCCCGGCCTTCAGTGCCCAGTATCGCCACACGGATCAGGTAACGGTGTGCTTCTTCGGGGACGGGGCAGCGTGCCAGGGCAACTTCCACGAATCGCTGAATCTGGCTTCGGTCTGGAAGCTGCCGGTAGTTTATATCTGCGAGAACAATCAGTACGCTGTGACTACACCCGCTCATGAGAGTATCGCAGTTGCCAACGTTGCCGATCGCGCCGCCGGCTACGGTTGTCCAGGTGAGGTGGTGGATGGCGGCGACGTACTGGCGGTGTACACGGCGGTCACCAAAGCTGTGCAGCGCGCCAGAGAGAGCGCCGGGCCGACACTGCTTGAGTGCAAGACCTACCGTTATCAGGCGCACTGCATGGTGATCCCCGACCGCCGGGACCCCGAGGAGTTGGCCAGATGGCGAGAAGAGCATGACCCCATCTATCACTTCGAGCAATACTTGCTTGACCGCCACATTATGGACGAGGCCCAACAGTCTGAGTTAAATGAGCAGGTGCATGAGACAGTCGAAGAGGCCGTCACCTTTGCGGAAGCAAGCCCTTTACCCAACCCAAATACAGTTGTTGAACACCTTTGGGCTGAAGATTAATACCAAGGAGCAGATGGATGAGAGAAGCTTCGTATGTCAAAGCCCTGAACGAGGCCTTAATTGAAGAGATGGCGCGCGATGAGTCGGTCTTTCTCATTGGTGAGGACCTGGTAGAGCTGGGAGGAGGCTCGGGCGCCACTAAAGGCCTCGCCGAGCGCTTTGGTGCTCACCGGGTCCGCCAGACCCCGTTGTCTGAGGCGGCTTTCGTGGGGTTGGCGGTCGGCGCGGCTATGACGGGGCTGCGTCCGGTGGTTGAGATAATGTATGTTGACTTTGTCACCGTCTGTATGGATCAGATTATCAACCAGGCGGCCAAGCTGCGCTATATGTCCGGGGGTCAGTTTACCATTCCCCTCGTTATCCGCAGCCAGGGAGGCGGCGGCACCTCGGAAGCCGCTCAGCACTCTCAAAGCCCCGAGGCCTGGTTTGCCCACACACCGGGATTGAAAGTAGTAATGCCGGCTACTGCCGCCGATGCCAAGGGACTACTCAAATCAGCGATCCGCGACGACAACCCGGTCGTTTTCCTGGAGCATAAGCTGTTGTACGCCACCAAAGGGGAAGTGCCCAAGGGTGAATACCTGATACCGCTGGGTCAGGCCGAGGTCAAACGACCGGGTCATGACGTAACACTGGTGGCCACTTCTCTTATGGTCCACAAATCGCTGGCGGCTGCTGAAACCATAGCCGACGAGATCAGCGTGGAGGTCATTGACCCCCGCACACTGGTACCGCTGGACATTGACTGCATCAACGCATCAGTGCGGAAGACCGGACGACTTCTGGTAGTACAGGAAGCCTGTACACGCGGGGGCTTCGGCAGTGAAATTGTCCGCCGTGTTACCGAGGAATGCTTTGATTCGCTAAGGAGTGCGCCGAAGGTCTTAGGCGGCGCCAATCTGCCCATGCCCTTCAGCCACCCGTTGGAGACCGCGTGCATCCCCCAGGAGGAGACAATCATTGAGGCTATCAGCAGCCTCCTGGCGCCGCCATAATCAATAGATAGGTGCAGAATCTTAGTATATGAGATTTATCAGGGAGATGGAGGACTCATGAACGAGATGGAACATAGCGAATGGACCGTGGCGCTCCAGCAGGATGCGCTGCACTACATCCTACTCAATCTTGGCGACTACACCGATATCGAGATGAGCGGTGCCAAGATAATCGAGAGGGGCGATGGCTGCTACGTCTACGACACCGACGGCCGCAAGTTCCTTGACAGCTTTGGCTCCCTGCTTTCGGCGGTCTGCGGGCATAACCGGCCCGAAGTCCACCAGGCGATGCTTGAGCAAATGCAGAAGCTGGAGTTTTTCCCCAGCTATCACGATGGTTTCACACCGATCGTGATCCAACTTGCCAGGCGACTGGCCAAAATCGCGCCCGGCGACCTGGAAGTGAGCTTCTTCGTAAACGGCGGCTCCGAGGCCACCGAGTCGGCCATCAAGATGGCGCGGCAGTACTTTTGGGAAAGAGGCGACAAAGCCCGCCGCAAAATCATCTTCCGCCGCAACAGCTATCACGGGTCAACTCTCGGAGCACTCTCAGCAACCGGGCTCTCCTGGTTCCGTGAGCCGCAGGAGCCACTGGTGCCCGGATTCATACCGGTGATGTCGCCTCATCCGTATCGCTGCGAGCTGGGTCTGGACCCGGAGCAGTCGGCTCGCATCGCCCTGCAGAACACAGAGGCGATCATCCGCTGGGAAGGTCCTGAAACTATCGCCGCGATGATCCTCGACCCAATACCGGGTTCTAATGTTGGCTATCCAGTCCCGCCACCGTTCTACCTACCGGAGTTGAAGGCAATGTGCGAGAAATACGGCATCCTGACGATCTACGATGAGATCCAGGTGGGTATGGGCAAGACCGGCAAGATGTTCTGCTGCGAAAACTGGAATGTCGTCCCCGATTTTCTGTGCCTGGCGAAGTGTTTCTCGGGCGGATTTGCGCCGATGGGGGTGGTGTTAACGACCGCCGAAATCGCCGATACATTCCGCCGTCCGGGCCATGAATTCCGGCACGGTCATACCTTCTGTGGCCATCCCATCGCGGCCGCGGCGGTGATGGCCGTTCTGGACATCTACGAGAAGGAGAACCTGGTCGAGCGAGCCGCCGAGATGGGCAGCTACCTGAGAGAGAGACTCGATGAGCTATACAAATATCCCATCGTTGGCGATGTCCGCGGCATTGGCCTGCTGCAGGCAGTCGAACTCGTTGCTGACAAGGCGACCCGTGCCTTCTTTGATAACAAAGGCGAAGTCGGCGGCTTCGTGCGCGACTACTGCTATCGCAACAGCATGATCCTGCGCAACAACGAAGAGATTCTGGTGGTGGCTCCACCGCTGACCATTACGCCCGAAATCATAGACGAGATGGTCGGCAACATTGACGCAGGTATCGCCGCAGCCATCGAGAATTTTGGCCTGGAGTAAACATCCCGTCGAGCTAACTGGAGGTTGGTGCCGTGGCCGAGACAAGCGCGTCTGGGATCCCAGACGTAGGACGGCCCATCTATGACCTAACTGTGCCGCTTGTGGACGGTATGGACTGGTACGGCGAGCACGACACCGCTCCGGCCCAGGTCCACGAAATCGGCTCGCTCGCCGACCAGGGCTGGCGCTCGCATTGGCTGAGCCTGATGGTGCTCAACGGCACCACCTACCTGGAGACCGCGGCCCACATCTCCGCCGATGCCCCCACCCTGGACCAGATTCCCCCCGAGTGCTTCATCACCCGGGCGTTTGTAGTGAAACTGGCCCCCGAATCCCAGGAGGTGCCGGCCCCCGATTGTGAGTTGGAAGGCTTTGCGCCAGGCGTTGATTCCCTCCTGTTGTACTTGGGTTGGGAGGAGCACCTCTACTCCCCACTGTGCTACGGCGACAGCCCGTACTTCTCGCCGGCCTTGCAGGAGTGGATCCTGGCCTACCGGCCCGCGATGCTCGGCGCCGACACGCTTTCCTTTGACCACCCCGACGACGAGACGATGCCGTTTGTCCGCGCCTTGTTTGGCTACGGAGGAATGATTCTCTGCCCCCTGATCGGCCTGGGTGAGCTGCCCATGGCGACCGTCACGGTTTGCGCTTTGCCTATGAGGGTTGTCGGCGCCAGCGCCGCGCCCTGCCGTGTACTGGCGTGGTAGAACCTGCCTGAAAGGAGATAGTTGAAATGGCCAAGCCAAAGAAGATCAGAATGGGTGTGATTCGCTGTGATACTCACGGCTACTATTTCGGTGCGCAGATGGACTATGCCCATCTGGTACCGGAGAAGCTGATGGAACACAATTACATCGTTGATTACTACTATCAGGATATTTACGACCCATTGCGCCTGGCAAATTTGCCCAAGGTCAGCGGCTTCGAGATTGTCAAATGCTACGAC
>JALGTD010000066.1 GCA_029821515.1 Candidatus Zipacnadia bacterium
TTTTCGCTGTCAACGACCCGCAGCAGTTACCTGGCATTGCCTGACTCGATTCGCAGTAGCCAGCAAGCAGTGCGCCGACTGGGCGTAGTGCGCTACGACCCGCTGCTGCTCGACTACGCCCCCGACAACCCCTCTCACAATTCCGTTCTGGCACCGCTGCCGCCCACTGCTTACACCAAGCCGCTGGTGGGCTATGGCGCTGACTGGCAACATATTTTGGCCAGCAACGGACTTCTGCCCGAGAACACCTCCGAAGAACCAATGGCCTCAGTGATGCTGCACGGCACCAGACGCCAGCGGCGCGTGGCCATCACCATTGACGACGGCCCCTGCCCGCTGCTGACGCCCCTGATTCTGCAAGTGCTTGACCGTTATCAAGTGGTGGCCAACTTCTTTGTGGTCGGCGAGAAGGCCGAGCAGTACCCGCAACTTCTCCGTGATATCGCCCAGGCCGGGCATCTGATCGGCAATCATACCTATCACCACCGCCGCCTCTCGGAGCTTAGCTTCCAGGAGATTGCTGCCGAGCTGGATGCCTGTCAGACCGTTGTTGGGCGGCTGACCGGCCTGGTGACGAGATACCTGCGCCCGCCCGGCGGCAACTACACTGCAGATGTGCTGCGCTGCGCCAGTGCCCGCTCGCAGATTATTACTCTGTGGACCCACAATGCCGGCGACTGGGCTAATCCGCCGGTCAGCGAGATTGTCCAGCGCTGCCTGATCGGCATCCGACCCGGTTCAATCATTCTGATGCATGGCGGCGACATCAACAGTGTACGGGCACTGCCCCTGATCATCCGGGCCTTGCGTGCGCGAGGGCTGGAGCCAGCAACTCTATCCCAGATGCATGGCCCCGACTGCCCCCAGCTTATCCCCGTGGACGCCGCTCTACACCTTCCCCAGAACGGCTGGCAACCCGATGAAGTGAAGTAGCCGCCCGACCGCCTGGATACTGCTAGGGCTTGCGGGCTACTGCCACCAGCGTATACGAAAGCAGGCGGTTCAGGCCGGGAAGGTGGGTCACCAATCGGCTGAGACGATCCAGCCACGCCGGGGACATAATGCGTTTGAGCGGGAAGTACCTGTCCGAATATACGACGCTACCCACATACTCACATTCCATTACTTCCAGCCCACACGAGGTGAGCAACTTTCGGAGGCGGGGAGGAGTGAAGGTAAATACGTGGGTGTCGCGGAGAAACTGGTAGCGCCGTAACTGGGCATCGCGCTCAGCCTCCGGACGATACACAGGATCATGCAGCCCCAGATACTCGCCGTTGGGGGTGGTAATCACCACGATCCCTCTGCTGCGTACCAGTTGCGTACACGCCCGAACTACTGCCGTTGGCTGGCC
Organism: Candidatus Zipacnadia bacterium; assembly: GCA_029821515.1. GTDB lineage: Bacteria > Armatimonadota > Zipacnadia > Zipacnadales > Zipacnadaceae > JALGTD01. The sequence continues at coordinate 1,355 of JALGTD010000066.1, forward strand.
GCAATGCTCCATCACCTCTCCCATAATAATGCCGTCTATCTGCTCGCTGGCAAAGGGCAGGTGCTCAGCCGAGCCGGCTACCGGATAGAAGCAGCCGTCGGTATGCTTGCTTAACGCGTATCTGAGGGCTTCCGGACGAATGTCCAGACTTATACAACGATAGCCCTGCTCAGCCAGCAGCAAGCTGGCGTTGGCCTGCGAGCAGCCCACTTCCAACACAGTTGAACCAGGGGCCAGCTCCTGCTGGACTGTTTGCAGCACCCAGCCCAGCCGAGCCATATACTTGCGATGAAACAGGCTCCGCCGATCCCGAGCATCAATCTCGCGCAGGTCGTATTCCTGCAACAGTTTCTGATAGGAATCGGTAGGATGTAACTGGCGGGCATTTCTCATAACTTAGCTTCCGGACGCCTCTGCTTTGGCACGCAGCTTGAAGTCAGCCAGGTAAACTGCCTCCGTCCCCAAAAGCGGTAGCTGCCGCTGTATTGTTCACATTCAGTGCCCGATCCAATATCACCTGCGTAGCGAATCTGTTGACATCAAGCCCAGGTGAAGGTATGCTTTGGGCAATGTCTAATATAGTCAGGTGTTTGCACCGTGCTAAGAGCGTATGTCGTCATACGCTATACTAAACGAACTACTGGAGTATTAGGGACTTATGGATATTACCAGTTACCGCCAGGCAATGATCCGAGCCACCAAGTGGCTGCTCTCACAACAGGACAATGACGGACGGATGCAGCCAGTGGAACACGGCGTTGCCACCTACCACAAAGTGCCCCTGGCGTATGCTCTGATGGGCCAGATTGATCGAGCGGCGGCCTTGACTTCCTGGATCCAGGAAGACAGCCTCGATGATGAAGGTGATTTCACCGGACACTACCCCCGGCCCCCGTTACTTGAGCACTTCTACCCCTGGAGCAACTCCTGGTTGATCTGTGGCGCCCACCGGTTAGGCCACTTTGGCCTGTCAATCCCAGCGATGGACTTCCTGCTGACTCTTCAGCACCCCCAAACAGGCGGCTTCCTGTCAGCAGGCCCGGAGGCCGGCCTCCGCGATCACCAGGATGGGCTTTCGACGGCCGCGGCCGGCCTGGCGTGCCTCTATGGTGGGCAGATTGAGGCAGCCGAGGCGGCTGGCCAGTTCTTGTTGTGGCTGTGGGATGACCAGCCCGGCGGAGCCGCTGCTCAACTCTACTTTGTCGTTGAAGAAACCGACCAGATTATCACTGACTTTGAGAAGGAAGTAGCGCCGTACTTCGCGGTCAACGTCAGTCGCAGCAAGCAGTGGTACCATGTACCCGCTCTGGCCGGTGGATTTCTCACTCTGCTGTATGAGGCTACCGGCGAGCAGGCCTATCTGGATGGCGCTCATCAATATCTCCAGTTTGTAGAGGGCTGTGCCGGCGACCGCTACACCAGCGAGGCCAGCACCTTTTTGGGATGGGCAGCGGCAACTACATTCAAAGTGACTAACAACGCAAATTATGAGCGCATCGCCGAAGAAGTCGGCAGCAGCCTCTTAGCTGCTCAGCTTGGCAATGGTAGTTGGCTCAAAGGTTGCATGGGTTCGGATATCACCGCCGATGTAGTAGACGCCACCGCCGAAGGCATAATATGCCTGGCGAGTTTGGCGGAAAGCGCCGCAGTAGCGATTCCAGCATGACCCGCCCAATGAATACCATCGCTCCACTCCAGGCGGCCCGTGCATATCCGCCAGCCGACTGTCACCTCTACCATCAGCCGTTCAGGTCTCTATCAAAGGTCCCAGAAGCGACTTAGCTAGCAAATGACCGAACAAGATTTTGACTATTCATCGCGCCGGGAAGCGCGAGGCCGTTCGCAATCAGTGTTGGGCGGCCTGGGGATGATTCTGGGCAGTTCATATTGTGATATGCTGCTGGGGGTCGTCCGCGGGTTACTGGTGATGCGAGCTATCGGGCCGACATCTCGCGGGCTGATGCGCCTGGTTCACCTTTTCGGGCGCTACCTATCCAACTCCCACCTGGGAACACTGCACGGCCTGAGCAAAGAGCTCCCTCTGGCACTTGGCCGAAACGACCACGAGGACGCCACCCACATCGAGAATGTTGGCACCATCGCTGTCGTTTTACTCGCCACGTTAGCCAGCGGAGGAATGCTGGCCTACGCGCTGCTTGGCCCTGGGATGCAGGGACCGACGCGCCTAACTCTGGCCATTGGCGCCGGCATCATCCTGGGGGGACAAGCTATCGCTCTGTATCGAGTGGTGCTGCGGGCCTGGGGTACTTACAGCGTATTGGCCGTTGCCGCAATGGTGATGAGCCTGGGGCAGTTCAGCTTCATTGCGACCGGAGCAATACTTTTCGGACTGATGGGAGCAATGTGGGGCTGGTTGGCCGCTGTTACAGTTTCCCTGCTGTACTTCGCGGTAGCTGGCAACTTCTACATCCGCCCGCGCCTGGATATGCCTATGCTACGGCGGTTGATATTGGTGGGCATGCCCATTGCTGGTGTGCTTTTTTCGGGTATCCTACTCCGGACGATAGACGGAGTCCTGGTGATCAGGTATTTCGATGCCTACCACTTCGGGCTGTATAGCGTGGCGATGCAGATTGCCGCCTATCTGTACCGCATTCCCGAAGCCGCTGGCTTCGTACTAATGCCCCGCATATGGGAGCGCTACGGGGCCAACAGGCAGCCGGAGGCGCTGCGGGACTACGTGATTCGTCCCACCCTGGCCGCCGGCCTGATAATGCCGATCCTGGCCGGTTTTGTGTTCATCATAATGCCACCTATGATCCACACAATCATTCCGAGATTCTACCCGGCTATCTTCGCCGCCCAGGTTCTGTCGCTGGCCGCAGTCTTTTTGGCTCTACCAGTAGCCGCTGACGGGGCCTTAATCGCTTTCAACAAAGAATGGATAGTGATAGTCAACAAGCTGGTAGGAGCAGCGGTCGCTGCCGCTGGCATGCTGGTGTTCCTTGAACCGAACCTGGCTCGGATCGCCATAGTGACAGTCAACAATATAGCGGGACCCGTGGTCGCCGACGCCATAGTGCCGTTACTTAAGCCGGGCCTATCGCGAATTGCCATAGCCGCCGCCGCCGGCTACGCTATAACCAGCATTCTGACGCTATACATCGTCCTAGGGCGTTACTACCACAGACGCCTGCAACTGTGGTGTGAGCTGGCTGTGTGTTATTTGCCTCTGCTGTGGGCAATAATCGCACTGAAGATCTCGGGAATTGCCACAGACTGGATGTTGGGTGCCTCCCCAAACATATGGATTCATACGGGGCTGCGTAGCGCCTACTTCGCGGTGCTGGTGCTTCCTGTATTGTGGTACGCGGAGCGTCGTACTGGCCTGCTGAAGGAGGTCAGACGACGGGCTGCTGCGGCCCTGCGCAAGCGCCTGCCATCCAGCGAAGAAGAAGCGTAGCACCACAGAGCCTGTAACAAAGCCGGGGAGCACTCCCTAAGCGAAGCCGGCAAGAGGTGCGATAGGTCGGCGGTTCCCTGCCTGCCATACTAGAATTTCAGCTCAATCTTACCTACATAAGTACCCTGGTTGACTGCATCGGCAGAGCTGTCCGGGTTAGCCGACCATTTGTTGTAAGCCACGAATAACGCCTCACCCATCCGCACCGCATCAGGAGCGACATTATGACCTCCACTATCATACGATGTGGAGGTCACCTGGCCCCCTTCTCCCGTAGTTACAGTAATGTCAATGCTTGATTGCTGGACGGCACCAGCGGCTGCGGGTGGTCGGCTGGCATACAAAATAGTAATCTGCCCGTCCAGCACTGCACAGGTAGGATGAGAGAAGTTGCCGCGTCCCCGTAGCATTCGCGAGCCGTAGAAGCGCTGGCCATTGAATTTAGCCGCCCACAATTGGTGGGTTGAGTTGACCGGCTGAACTTTGATCTGGGGCGGGATTGCAGATGTTCTCTGCCCATCACCCCCCACAGCCGGGGGCTTGATGAGTACCGGGGGCTTTATCAGGGTTGCCGTCTTGATGCCGGCCAGGAATAACTCACCGCCCAGATCTACGCCGTCGCCGCCCAGCCATTCAGCCCGCTGTATGGGCCACTGCTGGGGCCGACCCAGCCCGGAAGTGGTATCGTAGCGGGCCAGATACAGTCCGCCCGACGGTCCGGGACTACGCCACAATACCCACAACTGGCCGGAGAAAACAGCCAGCGAGCACCCCACCGCCGAATGCTCTTCAACTGGACTGGCCGAGACCGCAGTCTGTAGATTATGCTGCAGAAACATCTGATGACCCTCGCCGGCCGCCTGGCTAATCCAGGTTACCCATAGCACGCCTTTGACGACCACGGCGTCGACATCTTTGACAGTCCGTCCCAACCGCAATCCGCTCAATTTGGTCTTGTCAATCACCTTCAGACTGTCAGGTTCCAGTTGGGAAAGATACAAAGCTCCCTGATATACCTCGATCAGCAGCAGCTTGCCAGCGTAGGAGGCCAGAGCCGGATTTGTGGTGCCGCTCTCAAAAGACTCCACGTGTTGGGCTGGCCACAGACGCAAGCCTGACCATTCAGTAGGCCGCAGCAACTTGACGGGCGGCTGAAAGATGCGAGGAGCGGCGATCGGCGCCTGGGCCACAGTCACAGTGTCAGCAGGCGCTGCCGACGTGGTGCCTGCAGCCCACAATGTAATTAGGATAGCCAGTGTTACAGTTGCCGACGGTCTGGTCATCCGACTGCCTCCTTCGGCGCGGCTAGCATAGTTTGACAAGTGGAGGCTGTTCTGAACATCTTTTCGCGATGCGGCCAGCGAAACCTCCCCAGCGACTGCTCAAATCCAGTTGCAACTCATCCGGACTTGACGTGTCTACCAGATATGAATATACTCTTATTGGATTAGACGTCCAATTCGGCCTACTGTTTCACAAGGAGCTGAGAGATATGCGCTACGCAGCCACAATTGCACTCACGGTAAGCTTGATAGTAATGATTGCCGTCACCTGCTCGGGACAAGGCTTTATGTACGCCCCCTGGGAGGCCGTCTCCCCCGAGATGGAGCCGAATCCTTCCTGGTATGGCTATACGGGACTGGTTCGTACGCCCACCGCTTTAATCAGCACCCCACAGAAAATCACGGGGGGTGCTCATCAGGTAAAGTCCGACGGCGAGACCAGCAAGGTCTGTGCAGCCACGGTGGGATTGATGCCGACTCTAGAGATTGGTGCTGCTCGTATCGAGGATGTCCTGCAGGATACGCCAATCCCCACCTACGCCACCGAAACTGTGGTTAATGTCAAGTATGAAGCGAATATCGGGGGGCTGTTCAACAACCCGATGGCCCCGAAGATGGCCATCGGGATCTTTGACATCTCCGACCAGGTTAACCGCACCAACTACCTTGTACTCAGCCGATCAATTGGCCTGGCGCAAGGATCGGCCTCCCCGCTGCCTCAGGCCAATGTTCACATTGGCTACGCCAAGGCCGAGCGCAAGCCTGCCACATTGGATGGCATCTTCGGTGGCATTGACTTCGTCGCCGCCCAGGATATGCTGGCCCAGATTGAATACGACGGCGAAGATGTCAACGGAGCGCTGCATTACTATCCCGCATCCTGGATCTCGCTCGATGCCGCAATGCTGAACTCGGAGTTTGGCTACGGCTTTACGATAAATTCCGGCTTCTGAGGCAAGTAATGCTTACGCGCTGTACCGCGGTGATAATAGTGTAAACTATCACCATGCGATTTAGGGTACTGTGGATCTGACAGACATAACACCTACGAAGGGAGGGCAAGACAATGAGCAGAGTTACAGTTGCACTGATGGTGGTAGCCATACTGGCGTTGGCCAGCGTCGCCTGCGGACAGGGCTACTTCGGCCAGGGCTACGACTCCGCCGCCTATAAGGCATGGCAACTCCGGGCTGGCTACTACGATGTAGGCGACGCCGGCAGTGACATCGGCTTCGGCGCCGACTATATGGCCCGAGACTGGATGGTCAGCGCTGACTACGTCACGACCAGCGAGGACGGCGGCCTCGACATATGGTCGGGTTCGGCCACCTACCTGCAGCGAATGTCGGGACGCCCGGGCACCTACTACGGCGCCGGTGCGGGCTGGTACAACGTTAGTGAGAATGGCTGGAGTGATGACAGCATTGGTTATCACGTCCTGTTTGGCATGGAATTCGGTTCGCCTGATCAGTTTGGCGAGCCAGCTTGGTTCGCTCAAGCCCGTTATGTGTTCGGCACCGACTTTGGCGATGCCGACATTGACGGCTTCCAGGCATCCGTTGGGCGCCGCTTCTAAACAGCTTTGTCGACGCCAAAATCGCCCGCAATGACAGCCCACTGCTCGTATCCAGCGGTGGGCTGACTTTTTGCACATTCTGGCAATTGCCAGGGAATAGCGCAATACAAGAAAAAGCCCCAGGAGAAGAACAGACCTGGGG
>JALGTD010000067.1 GCA_029821515.1 Candidatus Zipacnadia bacterium
TCTGGTAGTTCTTGCCCCGACTTTGCCGGGCACGCTATTCATTGGCTTAGTAACTAATGTGACTCTATTCGTATGGGTCCTTATCTACGTGACCAGCGGGATATACCAGGTAATCGGAAGTCCCGACACCTTCAAACTATCTGAATTGCGCCGTTAGGAATGGCAATAGGGGTGTTGGCCCGTGTTCACTAGCAATCAGGAGCGTAAGAACTGATGGTTGAATTATTCCTGCCTTTAAGCTTAATTGGTGTGCCTCTGATAGCGGCTGCTATTGTCTTTACCCTGGGGCGGCGGCTGCGAGTGTGCCGCGAAGGTGCGGCCTTAGGGGGAGCATTGCTGACACTGTACCTCGCGGCGATAGCTGCCAGCCAGGTGTTTAGAGATGGCCCATTGACTTGCTGTCAGATGGCGCTCAATATAGACGGTTTGAGTGCACTAATGGTAGTAGTTGTCGCGCTAGTAACCGCAATTGTCGTCGGCTACTCTCTGCACTATATGTCCCACCAACTGCGCAAAGGTCTAACCACGGAAGCCAGGCTGGTAACCTTCTATACCTTGCTGATGGTGTTTCTAGCAGCAATGATGTGGGTGTGTACGACTAATAGTCTGGTGTGGATGTACGTGGCATTGGAGGCCACCACTGTAGCCACTGCTCTTCTGGTGTGCTTCTACTGGACGCGAGCTGCCCTGGAGGCAAGCTACAAGTACGATATGTTGGTGGTGGCCGGGGTATGCTTTGCGCTGTTTGGAACCGTACTGTTATACTCGGCTGCGGCCCAATATGCTCCGGGGCAGCCGGCGCTGCTGCTTACCGAACTGGGACGAATAATTCCGCTTATTCCTCGTAGTGTCAGTCTGCTGGCGGTTGCTTTTTTCATAGTCGGTTTTGGTACTAAGGCGGGACTGGTGCCGTTCCATGCCTGGCTGCCCGATGCTCACTCCGAGGCGCCCGTTCCAATTAGCGCGCTGCTGTCAGGTCTGGTAATCAAGGTCGGGGCTTACGCGCTAGCCCGAACTATCACCATCTTCGCCCCCCATTACGACGCAGTAATAGTATTTGTGGCGATCATAGCTTCGGCCAGCATGTTAATCGGCATACTCCTGGCTCTAGCCCAGGATGACTTGAAGCGGATGCTGGCCTATTCCACGGTCAGCCAGGTCGGCTACATAATTGAGGGGCTGGGCTTTGGCACCTACCTGGGTGTTTATGGTGGCCTGTTTCATCTGGTCAACCACTCTCTGTACAAGGCACTGCTGTTTCTAAGCGTGGGGGCGGTGATGTATGCCACCGGCGGGATGCGCCGTATCAGCGAGCTTAAGGGCCTGGGCCGGCGCATGCCCATAACGGCTGTCTGCTTTATGGTAGGCGCTTTTGCCATCGGTGGCCTGCCACCGCTGAACGGTTTTTGGAGCAAGATGATGCTATACATGGCCGGTGGTGAGCTGCATCTGTGGTGGGCGGTAGCGATAGGCCTGCTGGTCAGCATTCTGACCCTGGTCTGCCTGGTACGGGCGGGCTATAAGATATTCTGGGGTCACCCAACGACCGAGCCGGCCACTAATCCGGGCCTCAAAGAGGTCCCCGTCTCTATCTGGTTGGGTATGGTTGTGCTGGCAGTCTTGTGTCTTATCATAGGTATTTATCCCCAACTGATTCATCCGCTGTTGGATCGGGGCACGGAGTCTATCCTGGCGGTCTACCGCGCCGGGGCTATTCCATAACTGTGGTGCAGATAAGCGAAACAGGAAACAAGAAGGTGGATCTGAGTGTCAAAAGCTGCCCTTAGTCGGGCGATAATTGGATTTCTGGCAACTGCGATTCTTCTGTGCTGGACGACAGGCTGCGGCCGGGTTCATCCCGGCGAACGTGCAATCCGCGCTCAGCCGACAGTCAATATAGCCTTTATGCCGCGATATTCACTGCGGACGATGACAAAGAGATATATACCTTTGGTCAAGTACCTGGACAGGGAAACTGACTATGATATCAGGTATATCTCCGCCGTCGGATATTCTGGCTTCTTGAGCGCGGTGGAACAAGCCGACGCCGAGTTCGCCTTCGTCAATCCAGTGGCGTATGTGACCTTGCACAAGACCCGAGGCGCCTATCCCCTGGTTATGACCCAGGAGCCTGATTTCGCCGGTGGTCCTCCGCGGGCCACATACCGGGGTGTTATCCTGGCGCGGGCCGACAGTGGTATTGAGAACATCGCCGATCTAAGAGGCAAGATAATAGCCGCCGCCCCGCAGATAGCCGTAGCTGGTCACCTCGGCCCTGTGGCTCTCTGTCGGCGCCACGGGCTGAACGTAAGCCAGCAGGCTACCGTGGTCGGCTGCCCCACCCAAGAGGATGTGCTGGAGCGACTGCAGCAGGGCCGGGCTGACGCCGGGTTTATTCGCGAAGATATCTGGCGAGAAGCTGCCCTCAGTGGGACGACAGCCATCCAGCTGAGCCCTGTTGCCTTCACTGAGGCCTACCCGGGTTGGTGTGTGTGCGCGATGAGGGACACTCCCTCGGCTGTTGCTCAAATGGTGAAGCGCGCGCTGCTCGGGCTAGATTGGGACAATCCGAACCACAAGACCATACTGCGGGCAAGCGGCCTACACGGCTTTGAGGAAGCCAACGATGAGCAATACAATGGTGTCCGGCGACTTCTGGATGAGATAGAGGTCCCATACTAAACATAACTTGTCACTTGCTCGTCTCATAATAGTGACAACGACCCTTTACTAGGAAGAGAAGACCTTATGAATGCGCAGCAACTAGGCGAGAATATTAAGCAGAGATTCGCCGCCAAGGTGATAGACTTCGAGACACTGGGGTCTGACCAGCTCTACGTGACCATCACCCCGGATAGCCTGGTAGAAGTGGCTGAGCATCTGTACCAGGACCAGGGCTGTCGCTATGTCATCAACGGGGGAACTGACCGGCGTCAGCAGCGCGATGCCTTTTTGATCACTCACTTCTTCGCCCAGGATGAAGAGAAGATCTATATTGCCGTTCATACTGAAGTAGGCGCGGACGACCCGCAAGTGGATTCCATCACTCCTGTAATACCGGCAGCGAACTGGAGCGAGCGCGAGACGCGCGATATGGTGGGGGTAGTGCCGGTAGGGCATCCTGACCCGCGGCGGCTGGTGCTATCCGATGACTGGCCGGAAGACCTCTATCCACTCAGGTATGACGTCGCGCACGATGTCCATCCGCCGCCCGCCGAGGGGGTAGCACCCGAGCGCCTGGAGCCACCTGAAGGTGCCAGCGTCGTACCCATTGGCCCGTTTTTTCCGGTCCTCGAAGAGCCGGCCTACTTCCGCGTGTTTGTGGAGGGTGAACAAGTAGTGGGTGCCGACTATCGCGGCTTCTACAGTCATCGTGGTATCGAGAAGCTCGGCTGCAGTGTGCTAACCTACAATCAGGTCCCGTTCATTGCCGAGCGTATTTGCGGCATCTGTGGCTACGTTCACAGTTGCTCCTACTGCCAGGCGGCAGAGCGAGCCGCCGGTATCGAAGTACCAGATCGTGCAGAGTATATCCGCACTATCATGCTGGAGCTGGAGCGATTAGAGAGTCACACGCTATGGCTGGGTATTGCCGGCCACATAATTGGTTTTGATACTGTGCTGATGCAGACCTGGCGGATGCGCGAACCGCTGATGTGGCTGTGCGAACAGATCACCGGCAACCGCAAGACCTATGGAATGAATCTGGTTGGTGGGGTACGCCGGGACATCAAGCCAGAAATCTACGGTGACCTTCGCGGTGTTATAGATAAGATTGGAGATGAGTGGGCCGAGCTGGCCGAGGCCATCCCTGGCGATAGCACACTGATGGCGCGGCTGCAGGGCACTGGGATTCTCACCCCCGAAGTAGCCCGGGCGCGGGGAGCCGCCGGGCCAACTGCCCGCGGCTCGGGCCTGGCCATTGATGTGCGGGTGGATCACCCTTATGCGGCCTACGACCGCGTAGAGGTCAACAAGTGCGTCTATGATAGCTGCGATAACCGAGCCCGGGCCCGGGTGCGGTTAGGTGGGACTATCGACTCAATCAATATAATCCATCAGGCCCTGGACGATATGCCCGACGGGCCGATAATGGCGGAGATTGATGAGGAACTCCCAGCTGGACGCCAGGCGATGAGTGCAGTGGAAGCGCCGCGCGGCGAGGTCTTCCACTGGGTCCTAACGGGCGCCGAGAACCGTCCGGAACGCTGGCGGGTGCGGGCGCCTACTTATGCCAATCTGCAATGCGTCCCGCCGATGCTGGTAGGCAATGCGCTGGCCGATGTGCCCATCTCCATTGGGAGCTATGATCCCTGTTTCTCTTGCACCGAACGGATGGAAGTGGTGGATGTCAACTCGGGGCAGGTCCGCGTATATACTGAAGAGCAATTTCGGGCCGAGTATGACCAGCCAGGAGCGAAGTGAAGTACTGGTCAGTATAGAATCTAAGCGATAGTCAGCAAGCCCGATCATTGGAGGTTATACCACAAGTGATTACCAGCAAGCTTAAGGAAGCAATTCTGTCGTTGCGGCCCGGGCGGGTAACCCTAAAATATCCGTTCGCGCCCCATGATCCGGAAGGGGATTTCCGCGGCTATCCGGAGCTGGATACGGACAAGTGTATTGGCTGTGGAGCCTGTGCAGCGGTCTGTCCAGCTCGGCTGATAATGATTCAAGATATTGACCAAAACACGCGCCGGATGGTGCGGCTACTGGAAAGATGTATCTTCTGTGGCCGCTGCGCCGACGTTTGTCCGGAGGATGCCATAACGATGACCAAGCACTTTGAGCTGTCAACCGACAGCGGGCGCGAGGATATGGTGGCGGAGTGCGAAGTATTTATGGCCACCTGCCAGCGTTGCACCCGCTGCTACGAGCCAGCTAATCCGCTTGACAAGATTATGGAGCCAGGCTTCCGTGATGACGAAATCAAGCGCGGTGGTCAGGATTCACCGTACGAGCCAATACAGTCTGACTAGTATTGTTGTCGTTCACAGCAGGAGGTAGACAATGTTCAAAAAGCTGTGCGAAAAGTCCTTTCCCAAGTCACTGTGGGTATACCACTGCAATGTGGGAGCCTGCAACGGCTGCGATATAGAAGTCATTGACGTGCTCACCCCTTACTACGATGCCGAGCGCTTTGGCATCAAGCTGGTGGCCTCACCGCGTCACGCTGATGTGCTGCTGGTGTGTGGCCCGGTCACCCGCCAGGTAGTTCCCGCTCTCAAGAGGCTGTACGAGGCCGTGCCTGATCCCAAACTGGTTATTGCCATCGGCTCCTGTGCGGTGGGTGGCGGCATCTGGTTTGACAGCTACAACATCGTGGGCGGCGCTGACACCATTCTGCCGGTAGACTACTACATCCCGGGCTGCCCGCCCCGGCCGGAGGCTATTTTGCACGGCGTCGCCGTGGCGTTGGGACTGGCTGAGAAGGAGATAGAATCAGTTCACCTCAAGCAGCTCCTCGACCGCCCCGAGTCCGTGCCAGTTGAAGTAGAATCACTCTATAGTTGAAAGCAGTGATTGCTGTTGTTATCTGTGCGTCAGCGACAGGCAAGCCAAGGCACAGGCAGGAGTTAATGGCAAGCAGATGCGAAGGTAGACCTACCGGGCGGGGTGGGCATTCTCTGTATCGTCAGCCAGTTCAGCGCTGATTATCTTCAGCTCAAATCCCGACTCTATCTGCAGATTCATACTGCCGCAAGCCTGACATTTTACAAACGGATCGTAGCCTTCGGTAACAGCGTCACACTCGCGACAGCGGGCCCGGATGGGGACGCGGTCGATGTGGAGCACTGCGCCCTCCAGTTCTGTATTCTTGATGACGTATTTCCAGGCCTCACTAAGCAATTCGGGTACCACCGTGCTCATTGGGCCAACGGCCACCGTCGCACCCAGCAGCTTTCTGTCGTGCTCCCGGGCGACCTCGGTAAGCTTACGCACAATATTTGCAGCTATAGAGAACTCATGCATAGTAACTGATTACCAGTCTGATGCCATTCTACCACCACCCCGCGTTTGAGGCAAATTGCCCGGGGTGCGGCTGCCGCAGCCCCCAACGTCCCCCAAAGCCTCGTTAAGCCGTGAACTCGCCTGGAAGGGCAGTTGTCTAAACAGAAGGAAGTATACAATAGCACTAACTAAGCAAGCCAACAAAGCGGGTAGCTTATGCAAGTAGAACTGATGACCAATATTCTGGGCGACAACGACGCGGCCGCTCAGCAAAACCGGCAACTCCTGGCAGATCATAACGTGCTGGCCGTGGATCTGATGGGCAGCCCCGGCTGTGGGAAGACCAGTATTCTGGAGCGGGTCATTCAGCAACTCAAGGGGCTGACGATCAGGGTCATCGAGGGCGACGTGGCTACCGCCAACGATGCCGAGCGCATTGAAGCAGCCGGCGCCGAGGCCTTTCAGATCAACACCGGCGGGATGTGCCACCTGAATGCCCCGATGGTGCGACGCGCTATGGACAAAATGGACCTGGCCGGCACCGATTTGCTCCTCATTGAGAATGTCGGCAATCTGGTCTGCCCGGCAGCCTTTAAGCTGGGCGCGCAATACCGCTTTGTCGTCTCCAGTATTCCGGAAGGCGATGACAAGCCCGAGAAATACCCGGTGGCCTTCCGCACGAGCCAGGGAGTTATCCTTAACAAGCTTGATCTCATTCCCCATTCACCATTTGATACAGAGAAGTTTTGGGACCTTTGCGGACAACTGCAGCCGCACGCAGTTCAGTTCGCCATCTCCTGCACCACCGGCGCGGGTATAACGGAGCTGTGCCAATGGCTGACCGAGCAGCACTCACAACTGACCAGCGCATAAGGCGCCAGATTACCGTTACCGGCATCGTCCAGGGCGTCGGCTTCCGCCCCTTTATTCACCGCCTGGCCCAGAAGCACAATATTGCCGGCAGCGTGCACAACTTTACCGGCGGCGTGGTTATCGAGGCCGAAGGCAATCCTGAAGATGTAACAGCCTTCATCAATGACCTGCCCAAAGAAAAACCGCCCATCGCCCGCATTGAGGAGATATCCACCAGCGAGCTTGCTGTGGCTGGTGACTCCCAGTTCGTCATCACCGCCAGCCGCGAGGCCAGTGGCGGCACTATTCTGCTCTCGCCCGACGTGGCGACCTGTGAGGATTGCCGCCGCGAGCTATTTGATCCCGAAGACCGCCGCTATCGCTACCCGTTTATCAACTGCACCAACTGCGGGCCACGCTTTACCATCATCGAAAGCGTCCCCTACGATCGGCCCAACACAACCATGCAGCCGTTTGTGATGTGTCCGCAGTGCCAGGCTCAATACGACGATATCAACGACCGTCGCTACCATGCCCAGCCCAACGCCTGCCCGGTTTGTGGCCCGCAAGTGGAGCTCGTCGCTGGCAACGGCCACTACACCCGAGATAAGGCCGTACAAGAAGCCATCGAGCGGCTGGTGGCCGGAGAGATCCTTGCTATCAAGGGCCTCGGCGGCTTTCACCTGGCCTGCGATGCCACCAGCGAAGCTACCGTCGAGCGGCTGCGCCGGCGCAAGGGCCGTGAAGAGAAGCCTCTGGCGATAATGTCGGCTTCACTGGATGATATTGAAACCTACTGCGAGGTCACCGACGAGGCGCGCGCGCTGCTGAGCGGGCCGATCCGGCCAATCGTACTGCTGAAGCAGAAAGACTCAGCTATTGCGCCGTCA
>JALGTD010000296.1 GCA_029821515.1 Candidatus Zipacnadia bacterium
CAGTCCCTCCAGCTTGAGTGGCTGGAGACCAACGGCCTGGGTGGATTTGCCTCTTCGACGGTAGCTGGGGCCAACACCCGTCGCTATCATGGCTTACTGGTCGCCGCTACTCATCCACCCGGTGGACGGCGCGTACTGCTTAGTAGGGTTGACGAACGGCTCGACAGTGATAGCCGTCACTTTGACCTGGCCACCAGCGTCTATGGCGAGAATGCGGTCCATCCTCGGGGTTATCTGAACCTGGTTGAGTTCAAACTCGATCCGTGGCCGGTTATGACTTATCAGCTTGGCGATATCACCCTGGTAAAATCGGTAACGATGTGCCACGGCCATAACCAAACGATAATTGCCTGGCACCTGGCCCAGGCTAATGCTCCTTGTTCACTGTCGGTTCGCCCGCTGGTCGCTGGTCGCGACTACCACCATCTGCAGTCGGCCAGCGTGGCTCTCAATTCTCAGTTGCAGACCGATTCGGGCAGCGTTACGATTCAGCCCTATGATGCTGAGTCAACCCTGGTATTGACCTATCCGCAGGGGCAATTTTGGCCCGATGGCCTGTGGTACTACGACTATCTGTACCATCGCGAGCGCGACCGGGGCCTGGACTACACCGAAGACCTGTACAGTCCCGGGGTTATCCGCTGGACACTTCCGCCAAAGGAAACGGTTTACCTGTGCGCCTCCACTGAACCGCTGGACGGCTGGCAGCCCCAGCAGTGGCTGCAATCCGAACGCCAGCGCCGCGCGCAGTTAGTCGCGCATCTGCCGCCCGAAGACGAATTCGCGTGTGCACTGACCCGCGCTGCCGACCAGTTTGTGGTCAGCCGCCCGCGGGCCAGTGAAGGGGGCCGCACCATAATCGCCGGCTATCCCTGGTTTGGTGACTGGGGACGGGATACAATGATCTCCCTGCCTGGTCTGCTGCTGGCGACCGGGCGACTTGACGAAGCTAAGTCAGTGCTGAGCGCCTTTGTGGAGGCTACGAAGGATGGGTTGTTGCCCAACACCTTTGATGAGACTGGTTCCGGTGCCAGCTACAACACGGTGGACGCTGCCCTGTGGATGTTCATAACCGTTCACCGCTACATACACGCGACCGCCGACCGCCAATTCCTGGCCAACTTGCTGTATCCCACGCTTGCTGAGATTATTGACTGGTACTATCAGGGCACCCAATTTGACATCTATGTTGATGATGACGGCCTGCTATCGGCGGGAAATAAACAGACCCAACTGACCTGGATGGATGCTGACCCGGGTGACGGCCCGGTTACCCCCCGTCACGGCAAGGCAGTCGAGATCAACGCCCTGTGGTATAATGCCCTGCGCATAACTGCAGATTTTGCGAAGCAGCTCGGCCAGGCAGAGGCAGCGGCAGAATTTGCTGAGCGCGCTGAGCGGACCGGTACCAGCTTTCTGCGTAGCTTCTGGAACGAACAGCTCGGCTACCTGTATGACTGTATCACGGGTGACCAGCCCGACCCATCGCTGCGCCCTAATCAGGTCATCGCGCTGGCTTTGCCCTACGACCTGGTTCCTGACGAGCAGGCGGCGCAGATTATGAGGCATATCGCGGAGAAGCTGCTCACTTCTTACGGCCTGCGCACGCTGTCACCGGACGATCCCGACTACTGCGGCCGGTACTTCGGCGACCAGCACGCGCGGGACAGCACCTATCATCAGGGCACGGTCTGGCCCTGGCTGCTGGGCCCGTATATGACGGCCTACGTCAAGCTGCATGGCCTGAGTGAGGAGACGCGAGATTATCTATGCAAGCTGACAGGACCACTGCACGAGCACCTGCGCCAGGCGGGACTCGGCTCGATAGCCTGAGTGAGGAGACGCGAGATTATCTATGCAAGCTGACAGGACCACTGCACGAGCACCTGCGCCAGGCGGGACTCGGCTCGATATCTGAGATATTCGACGGCGATCTGCCTCACTATCCCCGTGGCTGCATCGCCCAGGCCTGGAGCATCGCCGAGCTGCTGCGCTGCTGGACCGAATACGAGCTTTTTGAGATTTGACGAATCTGGCCCCGTGAGCGCGTTGGGCGCAGTCATCGTCACTGGGAAAGAACTATGGCTGAGCCGACAGCGATTGACCGCATAAGAAAACTGGGGGAGGAGCTGCTGGAGCTTATCTTCCCGCCCGTCTGCCTGCTTTGTGAGAGGCCGGGGCGTGAGATCATCTGCGCGGGCTGCCGCGAGCAGTTTGCGCTAATTGAACCGCCTTACTGCGTGCGGTGCGGGAAGTCGTTGCCCGAGTCGGCTGCTACTGCGACTGTTTGCGGGGAGTGTCGGCAAAGCCTGCCTCAGTTCGACGGAGCGCGGGTGGTGGGCCTGCATAGCGGCACCCTGCGCGAGGCAGTGCTCAGGTTCAAATTTGCTCGCCGTCAGCGCCTGGCTGAGCCATTGGCCGAGTTGCTTGCCGAGCGCGTTAGAATGGAACAGACGGATCCGGGTGGACTTCCCTGGGAAAGCTTGACTGGAGTGGTGCCGGTGGTGCTTCATCCCCGCCGACGCAATTGGCGCGGTTTCGATCAGGCCGTATTGCTATCTCGCCGACTTGCCAGTCTCGCTGACTTGCCCTGTCGGGAACAGGTGCTGGTGCGTAGCAAAGACACTGCCCCGCAGATCGGGCTGACTCCAACTCAGCGCCGCAGCAATATGAAAGATGCCTTTACCGTCCCGCAGCCGGAGGCAGTGGCCGGGGAGAGCCTGCTGTTGATTGACGATGTCTATACTACTGGCAGTACGCTCAACGAGGCGGCCAAGGTACTGCGCCGGGCTGGCGCCGAGTCGGTCTGGAGTTTGACCATAACACGTGCCGTTCCTACCTGGCACCCGCAGTTGGGCGAGCAATTGGGTGACGAAGTAGATCTACAAGCTGCTGATAGCGTAGACCTCTGATAGCTGAAAAGGAGAAAGTGTAGATAGGAATGGATCACTACGACGAGCTTAGTCTGGAAGCAGTGAGCACCGAGCCGCTGGCCGAGCGGCC
>JALGTD010000068.1 GCA_029821515.1 Candidatus Zipacnadia bacterium
GATGCTGGCCGGGGCCGGCTTCAGCGACATAACCGCCTACAACGGCTATACCTTCAAGCCACCGACGGCCCGCTCTGATCGGGTGTTCTACGTCGCCGAGAAGTAACCAGCATCACCAATAGCCTCTTGCCCACCAGGAGGTTTACCAATGGCTCTAGACAATATCAAGCGTCAATTTGCCAATCCTGACAACCGCTTTCGCTTTGCCCCATTTTGGTTTCTCAATCACGAGCTGAATGAGGCGGAAACTCGCTGGCAGGTGCGAGAAATGAACGAACATGGTGTGGGCGGCTTCATCCTGCATGCTCGCCACGGACTGATAACGCCTTATTTGGGCGATGGATGGATGGATAATCTGGCCGCGGCTATTGATGAGGCCAGCAAGCTGGGCATGAAGGCCTACCTGTATGACGAGAACAACTGGCCCAGCGGGCCTGCCGACGGGCAGGTTTTCCACGAAAACCCTCAGTATCGCATGTCGGCCTGCTACTTGAGCGAAGAGTTTGATGTCTCGTCGCAGAAAGTGGAGCGTGAGATTGATACCGGTGACGAGCTGCTCGCCGTCATCGCCGTGCCCCTGGAAGACGGCCAGCCAGTGGGATTTCCCGAAGACTGCTTGAATCTGGTTGACTACGTAGAGGGCCAGACTCTGACATGGCAAGCGGACAGCGATTACCGAGTGTTTGTCTTCGTCAAGGAGTGGGACAAGCGCGGGGGCTTCTTTGACGGATATGTGGATACGCTCAACCCAAAAGCCATCGCCAGATTTATCGAGCTTACTCATGTGCGTTATGCGCAGCGCTTTGCTGACGAGTTTGGTGCTACAGTGGACGGTATATTCACCGACGAACCGCACATGTCTCCGCATCGCGGTGACAGTGTCGTCTGGACCAGCAACTTGCCCAGTGAGTTTGAGGGGCGTAGTGGTTACTCGCTACTGCCGGTGTTACCCGCTCTGTTCTGTGATATGGGCCCGCGGACAGCCAAGTTCCGCAGTGACTACCGCCGCACTGTGACCGACCTTTTTGCCAGCAACTATATGAAGCAGATCTACGACCTCTGTGCGCCGCGCAAGCTCAACTCCATCGGCCATCTGCTGGCCGACGGCGAGCTAACGTTGAGCGCCCGCTGCTCCGGCGACTACTTCCAGGCGGCGCAGTGGCTGCACTGGGGCGGTTGCGACTACCTGGGTTCGCGGACCTGGCCGGAAGCCCGCACTCCCACCAATGGGCAACCGCTCAACAACATCGCTGCGGTCAAGTTCGCTGCCTCTACGGCTCATCTGATGGGCAAACCGGTGGTGATGAATGAGTGTTTCGGTCTGGGCAAGCAGTGGGCGATTGACCTGCGCACGCTCAAGTGGATGGGCGATTTCGTTATCGCGCTGGGCACAAATCTGCTGATGCCCCATGCCTTTTACTATTCCATCCAGGGCTTCCGCAAGTGGGAGTGCCCACCGGGCGAGTTCTACCAGTCGCCGTTCTGGTCGTATTACCGCGTCCTGTCTGACTATATCGGAAGACTGTCGGCGCTGTTCCGCGACGGCCAGCATATCGCTGATGTGGCTTTCTTCTACCCAGTTAAGTCAATGTGGGCGGAGATGGACCCGGATGAGAACGAGACTACCATCCGCCTTAATGCGAGCTTCGACCAACTCACCCGCCTGCTACTTAAACTCAACTATGACTTCGATTTCGTCAGCGAAGAGATGCTCCAGAAGGCGACCTTCGCCGACGGCGAACTGATCATTAACGGTCCCGATGGGGAACCCACGGAGAGCTTCAAGGCACTGGTCATGCCGGCAGTCACCACGATAGGCATTGAGACTCTCCGGGCATTGCACAACTACGCACGGGCCGGTGGCAAGATCATCGCACTGGGCAGCCTGCCCACCAAATCGGTGGAAGAAGGCGATGACCCCGCAGTGCAGCAACGATTCGGGCATATCTTCGGCAAAGACTATGAGCTGAGCCTCACTGTTGCCGACGCCGAGAGGCCGGTGCTGACCACGCAGGATCTGGATACCGGCCCCAGTGGCGTGTTGGTCGGCGCCCCGCAGTGGATTGACGATGAGGAAATGCTAGGGCCACTGGGTGAAGCCCTCGATGCACTGATTGATGCCGACGTCAGGATCACCAACAGTGAGGGCCGACGCATCTCGGACATCGTCCACTACCATTACCACCGCGAGTTCCGGCACTTCCTGCTCCTCCAGAATACCAGCCAGGAGCAGGGCTACGACTGCACTGTATTTGTGAATGCCCAAGGCGACGTCAGCATCTGGGACGCCGAGACCGGACAGACTAGGCCAGCCCCGGTCGTTCGCAGCGCCGAGGATGGCCTGCACATCCCCGTCCGCCTGCCGGCGGTGGGCGCGACAGTGCTAATGATTGAGCCGCTCGCCGAATGCCCGAGCACACCGCTGATTGACGCCGACATTCCGATAGTCGAAGTCAGCAATAGAGAAGCTGTCGGGCTGGTCTCGCAGCCGCGCAGATATACAGTGACTGTCGGCGCAACTGACGACCAGCCGCGAGAGGTGACGGCCAGCGTGCGGACGATGCCCGCAACGATCGAACTGGACGAAGTCTGGGAGTTCACAACCGACCAGCCCAACGCCCTGCCCCTGACAAACTGGGAGTATGAGATAGACAATCACACCACGGCCAATTCCGATGCTGCCGAAGCCCAGCGCATCTTCACCGCAACCTTCGAGGCCGAGATCATCCCGGAAGAAGCCCGCATACTGCTGGACGGCCTGAAGACCGACAAGGTCTGGCACAATGCCCATGTTCGTGACCACCAGATCTACCTGAACGAAGAGCAAATCACGGGCTTCGCCCCCGGTGGCTATTTGGATCACTACATCTATGAGGCTGACCTCTCTGGCCGGATTCGGAAAGGCAAGAATGAAGTGAAGATCGTCTCGTCAACCTTCTACTTCGAGCCAGCCATGGTCTATCATCCGGTGATAATCACCGGGCGCTTTGCGGTAGCCGGGCGTAAGCACCTGCGTATGATAGCCGAGCCCGGACAGATTGAGACCGGCGCCTGGGATAGGCAAGGATATCCCTACTACTCGGGAGTGGCCACTTACCGCCAGCAGTTCCGGCTCACCGCTGCCCAAAAGAAGGCACGCCTGCGCCTGCACTTGGAGATGGAGCAACCCGGTGATCTGGCCGAAGTCATTGTGAATGGGATAAGCTGTGGAGTACGGGCCTGGGAGCCCTTTGCCTGGGATATTTCGGAGGCTGTCAGCAGCGGTCAGAATGACCTGCAGATAAGGGTAGCCAATTCCCTGCAGAATCTGCTGCTGCAGGAGCCTAAGCCCTCCGGGTTACTCAGTAAGGTACGCATTGTACCCTACAAGGAAATAAGGTTCGAATTGCAGTAACACAGGTGGGTCTGTTCACAACACATCATCAACAGTCAAAGTCGAGTGTGATAAAGCTATGAGCAAGACAGCACATCTGCAGCACGGCACCGCCGAACGACCGCTTTCTGTTCTTTTTGCTGTCCGTCGCTTGCTCTCAATAATGGCACTGCTGGCGGCGACACTGGCGCTTATTGTCAGCCAGGCCACAGCCAGTCCTTACAGTCTGTTCCTGCGACTTGAGGCCGACGCGCTGGCCGAAGGCGGCGCTGATGTGCCCGGCCAGATAACTGGCCGGCCCCAGGTGCATCGCCCCACCAGCCTGGCCGTAGCCGACCGGCCTCTGGTACAGGTGGACTACACCTCGCAGACTCCCGTGATTCTCAAGCGTGACGGAGTTCGCTCAGCAGCCTGGCATTCCAGGCTGCTGCCGGTGCAATACGTCACGCCCCTGCGCGAGACACCCCCAGAAAGCCTCTGGACAGTGGGCCTCCAGTTGGGCAAAGCTGACAATGATATCAGCTACGATTTGCTGGCGGAAAGTTACAGTATCTCAACCGATAGCGACTCCTATGCGCTGAGTTTGGCTTATCAACTCGATGATGACTGGCGGGTAGGGGCCGGCTGCGCCTGGATAGATAGCACCGCCGAGGCGCGCGGACCTGCTGTTGCAAGTTACCTCGGCCTTCCGCCCGACACCAGCAATTGGCCAGGTCTAAGTTCCGAGGCCAGCCGGTATGTGCTCGGCGTCTCTCGCAATACGCCCAAATGGCAGTGGGGCTTGCAGTACAACTGGTCAGCACCAAGCCAGCGGCTACACGTAACCGCAGATTCGGATGATTATGGTCTGGAATTGAGCGGAGACGAACATCGCCTGGAGGCCTATCTGGCTCGTCGTAGAGGCAGTGAGACATATTTTCTGTCCGGATGGGACCAGAAAGCCGACACAGCAGGTACATTCGCGCTGGGCCTGACGGGCATGGCAGAAATCGCTGCTGCTGCGAAAGATAGATCGCTGATTGCAGGCTGGCGCAAAGCCGAGGGCTTACGAGGTGAGCAGCTTACCCTGGACTGGCGCAAGACAGAGTTTTTCACCGACAATCACGCGTACACCGGACTGGTGTCTGATCCTGCCAATGAGATGGCTGGCCTGGGCGCAGACGCCGACATATCCACTTATTCGCTGCGCTATGGGCGTCAGGAGCCGCTCAGCAGCCGGCTTACCTTGCTTTCCAGCCTTAGCGTCCATCGCGCCCTGTGCGACGGCAACTTGCTGCTGCGGCTCTCGCCAGAAGAAGGGGAGGAGCCCGAGACCATCACCGAACATCACATCGCCAACGGCAGACTTTATCTATACATGATTTCAGTTGGCCTGAACTACCACACTGACAACTATCAGGCGGCGGTTACTTATACCAGCGGCTATGCCGACGCCAATGAAGCCTTCACACACGAGGTCAACCCTGCGCAGAACGGGGGAGACGAGCATCACTCTGACAATCTGCAAGCACAGGACTTCTTCACCGCGTCTTTCACCAAATACTTCTGAGTAGGCGAACCGGGCCGGCCCGGTGGAAAGCACCCACACAAAAAGCCGCCCTTCGCTATATTGAAGGACGGCCATAAGAGCCACTGGCGGGGCGGACGGGACTTGAACCCGCGACCTCCGGCTTGACAGGCCGGCACTCTAAACCAACTGAGCTACCGCCCCACACTCATACGACAAGAGCTGCCCACGGCTGCCGCGGACAGGCTTAGATTAGCATATAAAGGTCCCGGTGTCAAGCTCGCTATTCACACTCAACTACCCTGTGAAACTGAAGCTATCGGCTTGACTGACTAAGGCTGGCGGATTTCATATTCAGTGGTTATTTGGGCAACCGCGCCCAGCATAGCTGAAGCCGGACAGTACTTGGTATCAGAAAGCTCAATGGCATGAGCCAGCCGCCCCTCGTCTACCTTGCCCGTAATGATGTGCTTGATGGTGATGCTGGTGAAGACCTTGGGGTGGTCTTCGGCCTCTTCAGCGGCAACCTCAATGCGATATTCCTCCACCGGCTGGCGCATCTTTTGCAGAATGGATATCACATCCATACCGGTACAGCTTGCTAAGCTGGCCAGAAGCAGTTGCATCGGGCGTGGGCCAAGATTCTGCCCACCGAATTCCTCCCCGCCGTCCACAGTAATCTTATGCCCGCTGGCAAAACTGATATCAAAAGCCAATCCACTGGGGTTTTGCAATTTGAGCTCGACACTTTGTGCTTGACTCAAAATCTGTTTTCTCCTTCACCTTGGAATACGTCAGCGCTATGGCGTTATTTTGACCGAAGCAATCTCGTCCTGGCTGCTGACAATCTCCATCAGCCGCTCCCGACTGGCCTCCCCAGGATTTCGGTAGTACAACACCACCTGCTCACCGCCCTCACTCGCAAAATCAATGCTGTCAACATACACTCCCGCGTCACGCAGTTTAGCAAGCATCTGAGTCCAGTGAACCTGGTGCCTGAGCAGGTGGGGTATCTGCAAGCAGTTCAGACAGCCGAAATAGGTCAACTTTCGCCTACAGATGGGTAGCATCAATGATTTGCAGCCGATCGCTTACCAATCCCGCCTCACGGGCCTGAGTGATGATCTCATTAAATATCTGCTGGAACTTCTCGGGCCCCAGGCGACTGCGAAAGCGGGATAGCGTAGAGTGATCGGGAGCCCGCTCTTCGGGACCCAGCCCGGCAAACCATTTACAGGCCAGATGTAGATTGACCTGCCCTTCGATCTCCCGGTCCGATAAATCGTACAGAAACTGCAGAAACACAACTTTGAATAG
This sequence comes from Candidatus Zipacnadia bacterium, assembly GCA_029821515.1. Taxonomy (GTDB): domain Bacteria; phylum Armatimonadota; class Zipacnadia; order Zipacnadales; family Zipacnadaceae; genus JALGTD01. Next base: position 6,198 of record JALGTD010000068.1, read on the forward strand.
CACCAACGGATCCCAGGAAGGCCGACCATTGTCTGGACAGTAGCAGTCGCTGACTGTCTCCGAGACGAAACCAAGGTCCACGGCTGCCGCCAGTTTGCACAGCAGATGGTCGGCGGGGATCAACTCTTCATAGATCATGCCAAAGAAGCTGCTTTACTTGCTGTGTTCGCCCTACATATCTTACCTCGTCGGTGCCGTTGATAATCCCGTATTTGGTGGTCACCATTCTAACAGAATATGTCATTGACCTCAAATCCCCTCAGTGCTATAATCGTACAAGTACCTTTTACACCAGTCTTATTCCTGGCATTATAGGAGAATCAGCAATGCCCCTTGTGCTGACTTGTTTGTTGGTCGTTGTTAGCATCTCTGTGGTATTTGCCACCGAACCGTTCCCGGTCCTGGATGACGAACGCCAGGCCACTATCGTCTACCCCGCTGAACTCACAGCCCCAGGCGAGGCGTGCAACGAACTGCTGACGTATCTGAACAAGGCTACTGACAAGGAGTTCACGGCCGTCAGCGAAACGGACTTCCACGAAGGCCCCCACAGCTTCCCCATTTACATAGGGCCGTGCCGTCTCACCGATGAACTGTTCCGAGACGAGTTGGCGGCACTCGACCAGGATGCCTTCATGGTTGTGGTTGAGCCGCAGCGCGTGTTCCTGGCTGGCCCATTTGAACATGGGACGTACTGGGCGGTATGTGATTTTCTGGAACGCTATGTGGGGGTGCGTTGGCTGATCCCTGGCCCGCTGGGCGAGGATATACCAGAGCACGACCGCATTGTGGTAGCACCGACCCGGCGCACCGAGACACCCAGGGTGCTTTCGCGCTGGTGGAGTGGGACGCACTATGCCGGTGACTGGAGCAAGCGAATGCGAATGCGCCACCGCTACCAGTTTCACCACAACCTGAACAAGGTATTCGACCCTGACAAGTACTTTGACGAGCACCCAGAGTACTTCGCCGAATACGAGGGCAATCGCATCAAGAGTCGGCCGTGTCTGACTGAGCCCGGCACGATCGAGGTGGCGGCCCGGACCGCACGGGAGGCCTGGGCGAATGACCCGAGTCTGGAATCGTTCTCCTTTGGTCCGCGCGACGGCCAGTCGTTCTGCGACTGCCCGAACTGCCGTGCCCTCAAGGAGTACATCAAGTTTCACGGATGGCCGCACAACAACAACTCGTACCTGTTCTTCGGATGGCTGAACAAGGTAGCCTTCGAACTGGAGCAAACCCACCCGGACAAACTGGTCGGAACCCTGGCTTATTACAGCTACGTCGTCCCGCCGCCGGAGATGCGCTTTCAACCCAATATCATCCCTTATATGTGTGTGACAATCGCCGACTCGGTGTTCCCGCGGTGCCGAACTGCCAACTACGACCT
>JALGTD010000069.1 GCA_029821515.1 Candidatus Zipacnadia bacterium
ACTGGAGTACGGTTTCGAGGTCGTAGCCGGCGATCTCGACAATGATGGGGACCTGGACCTCGTCGGGACGGGGTGCTATAGGCCGACGCCGGGCGATGTTTCCTGGTTTGAGAACCCGGGCGATCCCAGAGGCTCCTGGGAGAAGCACATCCTCAAGAACGACTGGTGCGCGGCCAACCAGGTTATCGTGGCGGACCTGGACAGCGACGGCCGGCTCGACATAGCTGTCACCGCCTGTAACCCCGCCAACGAATTCCGCTGGTGGCGGAACCTCGGGCCCCGGACTCCTTGACGTCTGGCGGCCGAGCGGCCTCGACATCCGGGGCGATGCTATCCAGCAGGTAGCGAAGTAGCAAAGCGGGTCTAACGTCAGTGCGTTGGCCGGGCAAACGGTCCGCCTGCGCTTCGTGATGAAGGACGCGGATCTGTACGCCCTTCGTTTTCGGCCGTGATTAGCAGATATCAGATGAGCTACCACCAAGGAGGGAAGAGATCATGCACAGAACCAGTCTATCAGGATGGGTGACAGTCTTTTGCGGAGTAGTATTGCTGGGGGGCGGTGTGGAGTATCTGAGCGCCGACGTGCCATGGGCACTGGTAGTGCCAAATCCTCCTGAGACGATCCTGCTGCCGGACGGACGCCTGATGAGTTGGTGGACAGAGGGGAAAAGCTGGGAGTCAGAGGCGTTCAAAGATCCCACTATCGTGCAGCGGGCGATGGGCTCCTATTCTTCGGACAATGGCTACACCTGGTCCGAGCCGGAGTTACTATTTGAGTACCCGCCGGGCGAGGGCGGTTGGGGTGGCGGGGTGTGCCTGCTGGATCGCGACGAGGTCATTCACCTCTTCGGCCTACACTTCTTCTACTGGGACAGCAAGAAGTATGAAGGCAAGTGCTTAGCGTACCATGTGATGTCCGCCGATGGCGGGAAAACCTGGACGGCGCCGCAGTACTGTGACATTGGCCATGAGTACACCGGTGACACCCAATCGGCCATCCAACTGCGCAGCGGCCGTATTCTGCTGCCCCTTGACTATATTGCCGTAGAGGGGCAATGGATGTGGGGGGGCACTGTCTCGCTATCCGACGATGGGGGAAGGACCTGGCGCGCAGCCCAGCGCCCGGCCTTCGCCGGGCAGAACGTGGAGGAGCCCAACTGCATCGAGCTGCGTGACGGCCGCATCTGGATGCTCACCAAGGATGGCGACGAGCACATGTGCGAGTCTTACTCCAGCGACGGCGGTGAGACCTGGAGCGATCCGCAGCCCAGCCGCTTCGTCGGCAGGGGTGCCGCCAGTCATTTCTTGCGGCTGCGCGACGGCCGTCTTGTCCTAATGTGGAGCAACTGCCTAGAGCCGAAAGGCAGTATCGATCCCTATCCCGGACATTGTCGGTCTGCGCTGGCCGCAGCGATAAGTGACGACGATGGCAAAACCTGGCACGGGTATCGCGAAATCATCCGTACCAGTGGGCCATTGGGGCCTCATGGCTGGGTGGTGCATCCGTGGATGATCGAGACTGCCGACGGTGTCATCTACGCAATCTGGCGGCAGGGAGATGCCAAGGGACCTCGCCGCGCTCGCATTGAGCCCGACTGGCTGATGGAGAATAGCTTCCGTGATGACTTCTCCGATGGTCTGGGCCACTGGGATACCCGGTTCATTGAAGGGGTCACGCTGGTTCCACACCCCAACTGGAGTACCCGCCAGGTCCTGGCGCTACGCAAGCCTAAGGCGGATGTGGCTGCGGGCGCCTCGCTCAACTTCCCCTTCGGTGTCCAAGGGCACCTCACCATCAAGCTGCGGCTGGAGCCGGGCTTCCAGGGCGCACGGCTGTGCCTGACCGACTACTTCTCGCGGGTCTTGTACGCCGAAGACGGCCGTTTTGGCATAAGTCTGTCGCCGACGGGGGAGATTAGCGTGGCAACGGCGGCAGGCGAGTTCACTCCGACCGGGATAATCCTCGAAACCGGGAAGTGGCACAGAATTCGCTTTGACTGGGACTGTGAGGAGGGAAGTTGTCGTCTGAGTGTGAATAGTCAGCATATCGCTGACCTTCCGCAGCTCTCGCGCGCGGCGGGAATCTGTTATCTGCGGCTGTGGTCCGCGGCCGAGCAGACTGACGAGGCCGGATTACTAGTGGATTCGGTAACCATTGGCGTGAAAGGATGATGAAAGTGATGTTCTCCTATTCTGTCATACGAGGCACGGGTCTGTTACTCGCACTGTTGGCAACGGGGGTGAGTGTGATGGCTGCCCAACCAATAGATGTCACCAACCGCAAGCAGCTCTTCATTGATGACCGATTCGTCGAATCTCGGGACGGGCTGGTGCGACGGGTCAACCAACCCGTGAAAGCCGGGCCTGTGCTGACACCGGAAACCCAGATAGAGGCAGGGGCAATGGGCGGCCAGAGCGTAAGTGTCATGGAAGACCCGACGACCGAGGGCCGCTACCTGATGTACTACACTGCCCACCTGCCGACGGAGCAGATACTTTTCTGCAATATATACTGCCGGGCCGTCTCTGAGGATGGTATTCATTGGCGGCGAGAGCGCGTTGGGCTGTTTGAGTTCGGGGGCAGCCTGGACAACAATGTGGTGGCCTCACCGGTCCGCGGGCCCACCGTCTTCGTGGACCCGATCGCGGCCGATGGCTACCCGTTCAAGATGGTTAGTTGTTTCGCCGAGCAAGGCGACTTCCCCTATCCACTCCATCTGTTTCGCTCCCGCGATGGTCTGAAATGGGAACGACTGGCCGAGCCGGCCTTGACCTTCAACTGTGATACGCAGAATCAATGCTTCTATGATAGTCGGCTAAACAAGTACGTGGCCTATGTACGGGGTTGGGACCCGGGCCGAGTCGCCAAGCGGACCGAGACGGACGATCTGCTCGCCTTGCCCTGGCCGTTCGAGCCGCAGCCCGGTGTGGCGAAGACAGGCAAGGTTTACAACCGGCTACGCAAGGAACTACCCACGGTGCTGGAACGGGATGCTGCCGACCCGCCCAGTACTCAGGTCTACAATCCGGCTGTGCACCTGTATCCCTACGCCGAGGATGTCTACGTTGCCTTTCCCTCGATGTACCGAGCCTGGGGTGGCTTCAACTCCTATGGCCGCGACCAGCGAGGCAAACTGGGTAGCGACGGTCTATTGGATGTCCAGCTTGCCGTCAGCCGCGATGGCGTCCATTTCACCCGGTTTCACGAGCCATATGTGGGTCTGGGGCGCATTGGCGAGGTGGATGGCGGGATGGTCTTCATGGCTATTGGCATGCTCCGGCGAGGGGACGACCTCTATCAATACTATGTTGCTCATTCGACGACGCACGGGGTTGACGCGCGTGAGGAATACCGCAAAGGGTTGCCCCGTGAAGCCATCATACGGCTAGTCCAGCGGCTTGACGGCTTCGTCTCCTTGGACGCTGGTCCTGAGGGTGGCGAGCTGGTCACGCCCGTTATCACGTTTACGGGCAGCCGCCTGCAGCTCAACATAGATTGCAGTGCCATGGGCGAAGCCTGGGTGGAACTGCAGGATGAGAACGGCCAGCCCATACCGGGATTCTCGGAATCCGAGGCCGTTTCCGTAGATCGCAATGGAGTGGCTCAGGAGGTCTGGTGGCAGCGAGGGCCTGACATAAGCTCACTAGTCGGCCGACGCGTGAAGATGCGGATTCGCCTGCGCTCGGCGAAGCTTTACGCTTTTCAGTTTGTCCAGTGAGATGGAACCTGAAGTGGAGGGCTTGTGTACCTCTGGAAGACGCACGTCGAGCAGAACTGAACGAGCAAAGGCCGTAACTCAGTTATTGTGCCCCGGCGGGTGTAAGAGTCGCCTTTCGAGCAATGCTCGGGAGCTGTTCGAATGAACTGCAAGTAATGCAGGGATAAGCTGCGGTGGACACCACGCTATGAAGCAAGAGCAGGGAGGGACACATTTGTGGCCAGTAGTACTGGACCTCAGCTTGCCGAATGCATCGAAATGTGACCGCGACAAGCATGTCCCGGCCGGCTAAGGTAAGAGCGTACGAACGTAGAAGCTATGCAGGAGGACATAACAGTTGTGGAGAGAAGACTATAGCAGTAGCCTCAGCTTGACATAGCCAAGAATCCTAAGATGGTTGAGCTAATTCCAAGATAGGAGGAAGAAAATGCTAAACATTGGTATAATTGGACTCAGTCCAGGCAACGGACACCCTTACTCGTGGTCAGCGATCTTCAACGGTTACGACCCACAAAAGATGGCGGACTGCCCATTTCCGGTAATACCAGAGTACCTGGCCCAGGAAGATCGTGAGACTATGGGCATCGCGGGCGCCCGGATCACTCACATCTGGACGCAAGACCGGGAGGTGTCCGAACACGTAGCAGCAGCGGCACTGATTGAAAATGTAGTGGACGATATGACCGACATGATCGGTGAGGTTGATGTGGTCATCTTGGCGCGCGATGATGGGGAAAATCATCTGAAAATGGCCTCGCCATTCATTGAAGCGGGACTACCAATCTTCATCGACAAGCCACTGACCGATAATGTGGAGGACCTGCGGGAGTTCATCAGCTACTATGAGGCTGGGAAGCCAATTATGTCCTGTTCCAGCATGGGCTATGATGATGGAATACGGGCGGCCGCAGAGGGGCTGGGACGGATCCGCACCGCCCACACTATCACCTACAAATACTGGCGTACCTACGGCATTCACCTCATAGAAAGTGTTTGTGCTGTGATGGGAATGGGGGTCGAGTCAGTCCAGAATGTAGGTCGTGAGAATGAGGCCATCGTTCACCTACAGTATGCGGATGGGCGCCATGCGCTGCTGCAGGTGTTCCGAGATATTGCCATGCCTGGCCACACTACTTTCTACGGAGAAGATGCCAGCGTACTGGTGCAGAGCGCCGGGGCATACTCATCGTTCCGCAATATGTTGGTGGACTTCGTGAAGATGCTGCAGACTGGCCAACCATCGATAGATTGGCATCACACCGTGGAAATGGCCAAGATTGTCATAGCGGGCAGACTATCATTGGAGGAAGGCAACCGGAAGGTCTATCTGGAAGAGATAGTCTGACGGCGTTAGCATAGACTGTATGCTGACTTAGTTTTCACTACTATGTAACTGCGAGGAGGAACTATTATGTCGAGACTTACTGCTGACTCCCTGGAGGGTATCTGGGCGGGTGTACCCCTACCCTGGGATGAAGAATATCAGTTCGAGGAAGACGTCTATGCCCGAGATATCCAGCGAACTATTGCTGCGGGCGTTCACGGTATCTATACTACTGGCAGCACCGGTGAATTCTACGCTCTGGAATTCCAGGAATTCTGTCAAATGGTGGACATCGAGGTGGGACTTTGCGGGCCTGCTGGAATGCCCCTACAGATCGGCTGCAACGCTGACAACACCGCTAAGGTCATCCGCATGCTGGAGTATGTGGCAAGCAAGCCGGAGGTAGACGCAGCCCAGGTGGTGGTACCCTACTGGATGGAGTTGAATGATAGAGAGCTGGTACAGTATTTCCAAGATCTGCACAACGCCTGCCCCGACCTACCACTGGTACAGTACAACGGCCCGCGGGCCAAGCGTTTTCTGCATGGGGATGACTACTTGCGAATTCTGGAGGTCGCTCCCAACTTGATTGGAGTCAAGTATACCACTGCTGATGTGCACTTTGGTCATCTTCAGGAGGATATACGCCAGACACCTCAACTCTCGTACTTCGTGGGCGAAGGCCTGCTGGTCTCAGCCATGCAATTGGGAGCACGTGGCTGCTACAGTTCATTGGTGTTGACCAATCCTGACTTTATGTTAGAGATGTACGAGCTAGCCCAGACCGGTCGCTGGAATGAGGCTGTGACTATGCAGCAGCGCGCGGCCCAGTTTTTCGTGGAGAGCGAGCAGTTCATCGCTGAGCGCGGCGAGGGTGATTGCGATCCAGTCTACGACAAGGGCTTAGCGGTCGCGGCCGGCTACTTCCTGGAACATCAACGCTGCCGTCCTCCGTATATTGGTTGGAGTGATGAGACTGTTGCGGCGTTGCGCACCTGGCTGGAAGAAAGATACCCCGAACTCATTTACCGTGAGCAGTGATGAGCTGCGTTTCCCCTGATTGAATGGGGCAAGTCGGGCAGAGGTGGTCCAGGCAGATTGCCATGATGTAAATCCAAGCAAAGAGAGGGACCAGATGAAAAGCGTGCAAGGATATATTCGCTCCGACGGTAAAGTGGGCTTTCGCAATCATTTACTGATAATGTCTCTAACCGGCTGCTTAAGTCAGCTTGCCGAGCGGATTGCTGATCAGATCGACGGTGCGGTGTCTGTACCTCACACTATTGGCTGCGGCCAATATGGGCCAGATATGGATCTACTGGCTTTGCAGTTGGAATGCTTCGCCAAGCATCCCAACGTGGGAGGCACACTGTTTCTGCACATGAGCTGTGAGGGAATGCGACCTTACAATATTCCGGACAAGGTGGCCGCGACCGGCAAGCTTGTGGAGGAACTGAACTTCCACAAGATTGGTGGGACTACGGCGACGATCCACCAGGGCGTCGAGACTGCTGAGAAGATGCAGAAGAAGATGGCCAGCATGACGCGTGAGCCAGTACCCCTATCTTCCCTGATTGTAGGCACTAAGTGTGGTAGTTCCGACAACAATTCTTATCGCTACGCCAATCCGGCGCTGGGTATGGCCTGCGATCAGCTTGTTGACGAAGGTGGCACCGTCGTGCTTAGCGAGGCCGAAGAGATGCTAGGAGCAGTTGATGACCTGGCTGAGCGGGCAGTTAGTCCGGAAGTGGCTCAGGAGATACGAAATATCATAAGCCGTATGAAGCAGAATGCCCGGGCCCTGGGGCATGACTACGACGCAGAAATAGCCAACGCGCCCGACAGGAACGAACATCGCAGAGCGGTATCGCTGCAGCGGACAGCCAAAGCTGGCACCAGGCCCATACAAAATGTGTTCCGCTTGGGCGAGCAGATCGCTGGCCCTGGCCTGGTGGTTCTGGATGCACCCAACAACGACAACGATAGTGTATCCGGCCTGGCGGCTAGCGGTTGCCAGCTTATTGCCTTCACCACTGGCATGGGAACGCCGATGGGGTGCGCTCTGGCGCCGGTGGTCAAGATTGCTAGCAACTACAACACATACCAGAGAATGCAAGAGAATATTGACGTAAATGCCGGTCCCCAACCCGATGAGCTCTATGATATGGAAGATGCTGCTCAGAGGATCTATCAAGTATTGGTGGAATGCGCCAACGGCAAACTTTGCCAGGCTGAAAAACTCGGCCACACTGAAATATCACTGAGTCGCTATGGGATGGATTTTTGACCCGGTATTTCATCAAGTATTCTCCACTACATAAGTGGACTGGCGGTTTGCTCGAGATCCTTCGAGAGGGATTATTATGAAGAAGCCGAGCGGTCGCCTGGAACGAAAATATCGGATTATGTGGAACGATGATGGTGGGACGGCGCACTTCTATCACCCGCCGCTTTCGCCAGAGAGATTTGCGCAGATCTACATGGGCTACTTCGATGGCTCGCCGGTGGATGCGTACTTGTGCGCGCTGGGCGTCAATGCCGGTTACGTAGTCAACTACCCAACGGAGGTAGAAGGTATTGGCTTTATAGTCGATCGATTGCAGGAGGCGGAGAGCATTGGCAGTCTTGTGCTATGGCGCCATGCCGAGAACATTCGCCATCTTTGGGAGACAGGGCACGATCCGTTCGAGATCCTGCACCAGGAGGCCAGGCGGTTGGGAATTGATTTCTGGTTCCAACTTTGATGCAACAAATCGTGGGAAGGCAACCGGCTGTCGCTGGATGACCTGGTCGATCACGACGTGCGCACGGGGCATAACGAGA
>JALGTD010000070.1 GCA_029821515.1 Candidatus Zipacnadia bacterium
ATGCAGATGCCCAGCAGCGGAAGGTCGCCAATGCGATGGTAGAGGGAAAGTCCGCTCAGAGGGTAGATTTTTTCGAAAACCATATCGTTCTCCCCGACTCCTGACAGGGAAATGCGGCGCCCGTAGGGGTTAATGATGGCGGAGGGTCCCAGGGTAGCCGCTCGTACCACGTAGCGGCGGCTTTCGATCGCCCGCAGCACAGCAATAGCGCTGTGTTGCCGCAATTCGGCAGTGAAAGCCGCCCAGGAATCACTGGTCAGATAAGCCAAGAACTGCGCACCGCCGCGGCACAACTGCCGGTTAGGCCCAGGGAATATTGCCTCCCAGCAGATCAGAGCACCAAAGGGCACCTCGTAGACCTGCAAGAGGTTGCGCCTGGCCCCGGGGCTAATGTTTTGAGAACGAACCGGGTAGTGGCTGACCAGCGAGTGAAGAGGTCCCAAGTCCGGCACATACTCGCCAAAGGGGACCAGATCAGCTTTGCGGTAGGTGTCCAGAAGCTCGCCCTCGCCGGAGAAAAGATAAGCAGAATTATACACCTTGCCACCGTTACCTGCTTCCAGTGCTCCCATCAGCAGGTATCCACCAACCTCCCGTGCTGACTCCTGCACATCTGCCAGGTACCTTGGCGATTGGTTAAGCACCACAGGAATAGCAGTCTCCGGCCAGACCACCAGGTCGGGCGCACTTCTTACGGGGCGGCCACCAGTTAGGTAGGTATAGACCTGTCGAGCGCGGTCGGCATCAACCTCAGTCACCGGTTGATGGAGTGGCAGGTTCCCCTGCACCACCATCGTCTGCAGCGGCTTACCAACAGCGATCTTCTTAACCTTAGGGGAAGCAAACGAGCCCGACTGCAGGACTACAGATCCGCCTAACATGACCGCAAGTACCATCCCAAATCCAATTACCACAGGCTTAGCCAGGGTTGGACGCCTGGCCGTCGCGGCCTCAGATTCGTGCAATTGCCTTTGCAGGAACATCGAGGCCAGCAGAGCATTGGCGAACACCACCACAAAGGTAACTGCTCCGGAGCCCAGCACACTGGCAATCTGCAACACTGACAACATCTTATACTGAGTGTAAGCTATATCACCGAAGTTCAGGGCCAGCGGGCCCAGATGGCTGCGGATATATTCGATGACTGTCCAGGCGGCAGCCAGTGCTGCTGCACGCAGCAGCAGCGAGCGAACGGCACGCGCATAACCTGCCAGCCAGCCGAATATGCCAAAAAACAGACCCTGGAAGAGGGCCAGCAAGGTCAGAGGCAGTATCCCGTACTGAGCGATGTAATAGAAGAACAGACCAAAGAAGACGACCCCGTAGATCAGGCCGCCTACGGCTGACTGCCACGGCTTGCCAGCCCTGCCCAATACGTACAGCAGGGGGATCAGCGCCACCCAAGCCACCGCCGCCAAATCAGCCGGAGGGAAGCTGACAAAGGCGAGAACAGCCGACAGCACAGCGCCCGCCACCATCACTATCCAGGGAATTGAGTTGACTGACTGGGAATTACCTGACTGAGCCGTCACGGACTGAAGTCCCATCATAGCTACAATGATCCACCCGAAGTCGATGCCACCACGGCTGATGGAGCTGAAACTTTTCCGGCTGCCAGCTTCTCCAGGAAACGCTGGATGCGCGCCAGCGCTTCTTTCAGTTGCTCCAGGCCGGTGGCGTAAGTGCACCGCAAGTGACCCGCACCACAGTCGCCGAAGGCCTCCCCGGGAACCGCTGCTACCCCCTCTTCGAATAGAAGTGCCCTGGCGAACTGTTGCGAGGTCAGGCCGGTATGCTCAATAGAGGGGAACGCGTAGAAGGCACCCTTCGGTTCCCCGCAGGCCAAGCCCATTTCGTTAAGACCCGCTACAAAGAGGCGACGGCGCTGGTTGTACTGGGCTATCATCTGCTTCATTTCAGCCTCACAACTGCGCAGCGCGGCAATCGCCCCGACCTGGGCTACAGCCGAGGCACACAGTGCCGTGTAACTATGGATATGGGTCATTGCTTCTATAATTTGTGGTGGCCCGCAGGCATAGCCGATGCGCCACCCCGTCATCGCGTAGGCCTTGGAGAAACCGTTAAGCACCACAGTACGCTCTTTCATACCGGGCAGTGAGGCGAAGCAGGTGTGGACCCCATCGTAGGTCAGATGGCCGTAGATTTCGTCGGAGATAACCACCAAATTATTCTCAGCAGCAACTTCGGCGATCTCGCCAAGTTCCTCGCGAGTCATTATCGCGCCGGTGGGATTGTTGGGATAGCTGATAAGAAGCGCAGTGGTGCGATCGGTGATCGCCTCGCGGACGGCTGCAGGCTGCAACTTGAATTGATCTTCAGCCCGCGTCGCGACGGTGACCGGTTCCCCTCCAGCCAACACCACACAGGGCTTGTAAGAGACATAGCAGGGCTCGGGGATGATGACCTGGCCGCCGGGATCGAGCAACGCCCGCATAACTAAGTCCATAGCCTCGCTGACGCCGGAGGTGATGAGAATCTGCGAACCGGGGTCGTAGTCAACACCGTAGCGTACGCTGATATCCTCCGCGATAGCTTCCCGCAGCTCCAGCATCCCGTAGTTGCTCGTGTAGGAAGTCATGCCCCGGCGTAGGGCACCAACAACGGCGTCACATATTTTCCAGGGCGTGGGGAAATCCGGCTCGCCTACTCCCAGGCTGATAACATCGTCGCGGCTGGTAACAATGTCAAAAAACTCCCGGATAGCGGAAGCAGGCATATCGTCAACCAGTTGAGATACAAACCGACTTGACGACATCAGGGCGTCACCGCCAGACGTTGGTTCGTGGAGTCCTTATCCACGATCTGCCCTTCCATCTTGTAGGTCTTCAGGACAAAGGAAGTGGCAGTGTCGCGCACACCAGGGACGGGAGCCAGCTTCTCCGCAACAAAGCGGGCCACCTCGCGAAAGTCCTCACCCTCCACTACCACCATCAAGTCAGCAGTTCCCGACATCAGATAGACTGAGTGCACTTCGTCAAAGCGACTAAGATAGCCGGCGATCTCATTGAAGCCTCGACCGTGTTCGGGGGTGGCCTGAACCGTGATAAAAGCGTAGATCTTCTCGGTGTCGCTGCTCTCCCAGTTGATGACAGCACCGTAGCGCAGCAAAATTCCCCTGGCACGGGCCTCCTCCAGTGCTTGCTCAACATCTTCGGGTGACATATCCAGGCGCGTGGCAATTTCCGCAGTCGGCAGTGGTCCTTCTCTATTGATGATATCCAGAATCTCGCGCATTGGCAGTCTCCTTGTAAACCGTTAGTTCCCGAGGCCAACAAGATCATCCGAGGTCATCACTGAGTAGGCCAAATAAACAACCGCTGAAGAACAGGCGAGCCTAGAAACGACGCTTGGTGCTTTTGTCATGGCGGCGCTTGCGCCGCTCACGCCGCTCTTCGCGCTTTTCCTCTTGAGCTTCCTCTTTAGCCTGCTGAATGGCCTCTTCGCTGCTTACCTTCTCTGGTTCGCTCTCTCTCCGTGGAGTCGACGCGAGTGCACCGCCACCCTTGCTGGGGGTTGCCCCAACGTAGGCAGGACGGCGACGGCGCTGTTCAGTGGCGACCTCGCCGCGCTCCCATGCTACCACAATGGGGCTGGCAATGAATATCGAAGAGTATGCCCCGCTGGCAATCCCGATAATCAACGCCAGCGCGAACGAATGAATGGCCGGCCCGCCGAAGAAGAAAAGAGCAATCAGCGCAAACAGGGTGGTTACCGTGGTGTTTATTGAGCGGGTCATCGTCTGCAGCAGGCTGGTGTTGGCAATGTCGGCAAATTGGCCGCCTCGGTGCAGTCGCATATTCTCCCGGATGCGATCAAAGATAATCACTGAGTCGTTAATCGAATAACCGATGATCGTCAGTATTGCGGCCACAAATTCGCTATTCAGCTCAGCCCTCAGCAGTGACATCATTCCGACCACTATTAATACGTCGTGGATTAACGCCACAACTCCTGCCACGCCGAAGCGAAACTCGTAGCGTACAGCAATGTATATCAGGATCAGAATTGCCCCGAGAATCAAAGCCAGCAAGGCAGTATTGCGCAGGCGCTCGCCCACCACCGGTCCGACCAGGTCGCGGCCGAGCAGTTTCACTTCCCCAGCACGTTCGCCGAATAACTCCTGCAGCCCCTGGCGCACTTGCTTATCCTGGTCGGCGGCTTCGGTCTCATTTTGGGCATCGGTGCGAATAAACAACTCATCGCCGCCCGAGACCTGAATCTGAGATTTGTGCAGGCCGTATTCTTCCAGCATTGCCCGTGTCCGGGCCACCACATCCACTGCGGAATACTGCTGGTCAACCACCGAGCTGGCAAATTGATATTTGAGCAGCGTGCCACCAGTGAAGTCTATACCGTAGTTCATACCCCTGCCAATCCAACTGATCAGCCCGGCGCCTATCACGATCAGTGAGATAGTGAACCACAGCTTGCTACGGCCTATGATGTCGAAATTACTACGGCGAAAAAAGTCCAACTTAGGCTAACCTCCCAAACAGACACCACCAAAGAATGACAGGATCACTGTTTACTACGCGGCTGAACGCCGTATAGTGCCATATTCTCGCCCAACGAGGTGCGGCCGATCATAGTAATCATCCAGCGAGTTACAGTCACCGCTGTGAATAGCGAGACACAAATTCCCAAAAACAGCACCACGGCGAAACTCTTTATCAAGCTGGTACCCAAAAAATACAGCACTGCCGCGATAATGAGGGTAGTCACATTGGCATCGAGGATCGCGGTCCAGGCGCGGTCGAATCCGGCCTCGACCGCCGAGCGCATAGTCCGCCCCGACCACAATTCCTCTTTCAGTCGCTCATAGATGATAACATTGGCGTCCACGGCGAAGCCAATTGACAGGATCAGTCCGGCCACGCCAGGCAGCGTCATCGTCGCCCCCACGAAGACCAGCACTGCTAGCAGCAAAAGTACGTATAGGATTAGCGCTACCCCGGCTACCATCCCGGGCAGGCGGTAGAAGCCAATCATAAATAGAATCACAAATCCGAAAGCAATGCCGCCGGCAACCAGGCTGCTGATAATTGTATCCTGGCCCAGGGTGGCGCTTACGGTGCGATTTTCGGCGATTTCCAGAGGCACCGGCAGGGCACCAGCATTCAGTAGCAGAGCGATGTCGCCGGCTTCCTGGGTGTCGAAATTGCCCTCAATAATCCCCCGGCCACCAGCGATAGCCGAACGAATGACCGGAGCCATCTGGCACTCCTCATCTAGCACGATGGCCATAACCTTACCAACATTGCGCCGGGTGAAGTCTGCGAAAGCTGTTGACTTCTCATTCCTCATCTCAAAGGCAACCACCCAGTCCATGGCCTGGCCCGCCTGCGGCCGAGCATTGCTCTTAAGATCAGCGCCGGTGAAGGCCTGCTCCGACTCGTTATAGACCTGCTCCCAGGGCACCACATCATTGGTGGCCTCGTCCATCCACTGGCTGTATTCACCGGCTTCTGCCCCACCTTCAGGCAGAGTGTAGCGCGGGGGAATGAGCCGGAATTCAAGCTGGGCGGTGCTTTTGAGGATGTCCATTACCCGTTGGGGATCCTTGACCCCGGGCAACTCCACAATAATCTGATCGTCGCCCTGCTCCTGAATAACTGGCTCGCGAATCTCACTCATAGCGTACAGACGCCGGCCCACGATATCCTTGACCTTATCCGCAGTCTGCTTGCCGATAAAGACCGTCTCTGGGTCCTTCTTTTCAATCTCCACTCCTGGATAATTGCTGCGCAGAAACTGTAAGACTATCTGCTGGTGCTTATCGACAGTAGCCTCATCATTGGCTCGTGTCTTTACCACCAGCAGGTAGGACGCGGGGACCTGCACTGTGACTTCGTCGGCTGCAACACCCTTACGCACCAGCACGGCCTTGACTTTTTCCTGCAGGCTGGCCCGCGTTTCAGGGGGCTGATACCCCTCAACTTCAGTTGCCTCGGACTGCTCCTCGCTCTTCTCCTGGGATTTGATCAGGGGCTTATCCTCTGGGGAAGTGAAGTGCATAATGGCCTGGGGCAGGCACCGCAGCACCACATGCGCGCCTCCCTGTAGATCCAATCCCAACTTGATCTGAGGAGTAGGAGGATAGATGGCCAACTTATCAAGTGGCTGCCACAAGGGCCGCTGTCCTGTCTCTGCAGACCGTGTTTGCACCGGGCCGACGCCCTCAAAGTTCTCCTGGAGAATCTGGGTGACTGCTTGTTTGTCTCTCTGCGCCTCTTCATCGGTGACCGCCGCCGTCTCAACATCCAGCGTGGAGTTATCCAGCAGAGTCACCGACATAGTGACCACGCCGCCCTCCTCCAGCAGCTTCCGAACCTGCTCAGACTTGGCAGCGCGCTGGCCGGGATCGGAAACCAGTGGCTCGTCAAACTGGTAGCGGAAGGTGCTCTGTACGGTAAAGCCGCCCTCCTCCGGAGATCGGATTGGGGCAAAACCAATCAAGAAACTGGCCACAAATAGAGCAATGATTGTTCCAATCCAGAATTTGTGTCGAGCTGACATCCTCGCCTCTCCTTTGCATCAAAGCACCAATAGAAAGCAATATGGCTAAATGTATGATCAAGCAAGCAATAATGCGACCGAGGCCAGGACACCTTGCCCCGGCCCGGGCTTCAAAACAGCCAGGGTTATATCGCCAATGCTACACCCCAGCCAGCAATCCAAGACAACCACTTGGGTAGCATCATTATAAGCTCGAATCAGAAAACTGTCAAGTCTGCCACTACCTAACTCAGTTGACAAACTCGGCCATTGCGGCTATCTTCTCTGTACGTGTAGTGGTGGACAGACGCTGCGCGCCTGGTAGGGCAACCCAAGCCCGAAATGCTTTGGGCAAACTCCGACCATACGAATCGGTGAGAAGATCTGTGTCTGACTATACTGTAGTGGTCGCCTTAGCCAACCCGGCTAATGTCGGCGAACTCGTCCACATTGCCGCATTGGTTGCCGCTGAGCACAACGGTGATCTGGTGGCTACCAGCATCGTACACTCACTGGAGGAGGACGGCTCCGCCTCCACCCCGGATCCTGATGCATTTAGCAACGCCCAGACTCTGGTCCAGCGTGCCCAGGATGCAGCCGAGGCCCGAGGTGTGCCATGCCAGAGGCGCGTTGCCATCGCCCAGCATATCCATGAAGGCATTGCTATCATTACCGAAGCCCAGGAAGCTAACCTGCTGGTGATGGGTATGTCGGAGCAATTGCATCCCTCGCTGGAAACCAGCGAGATCGAATTTGACCGCATTGTCGATGCCGTCGCCGCCTACGTGCCCTGCAACATACTGGTTGCCAAGTTTCGTGATGGCGCCCGCCTGGACAGAGTTCTTGTGCCCGTGGCTAACTACACGGATCTGAGTATGGCTCGCGAAGTGATCATACCGCTCTATCACCAGGCCCAGCAAGCGCGACGGGAGCTGGTCCAGTGGTTAGCCGAGGCCGACCTGGCCGATTGCGGCGAAGTCACAGTGCAGCCCAGTGATAAACCGGCTGAGGGTATCATCAGAGCCAGCGAAGCCTACGACCTGGTCGTCATCGGCACCCCGCCACTGCACAAGCTCAAACAGCAACTGCTGGGCTCAGTGGCGGAACAGGTAATAGACAACGTCCACTGCAGCACTCTGGTGATGCGCGCCGCCGAGTACGATTAACATCACGAGCAACTGACCACCTAAAAATGTCTCGCCGCCCAGGGAGGATACTTATAGTCCAATGGAGAAGTGCTCAGTGACAGAGGAGGAAATATGAAGGTGGACGACGAATTTGAGGAACTAAACTTGGACCAGGAGGAGTCGCAACCATCACCGCCGCGCAAATCTGGCGGGCCTTCAGCCGGCTTGTACAGTTTGCTGGCTGTGGTACTGGCGGGGGCATGCGTCTATCTTATTTGGCTCCACCAGGAGAACCAGACCACTATCCGACAACTAGAAGGAAGAGTGAATGCTTACACCAAGCTAGAAGACGCCAGCAAGAAAGTTAGAGATTATCTCATCCAACTGGCTGATGATGCTGCTTCCGAGACCAAGTTGCACCATCGCCTGGGCAATCGTAAACAAGCATTGGCGGATCTGGACCGCGCGCAGGAGTTGCTTGCCTTAGCCAGGAATCTGGAAACATGCAGTTGTCCATCCGAAACCGAACCTATCCGGATGGTGAAGCATAAGCTCGACGAGCTGATAGCAGACCTACGACCCACCAAGCAGGAACTATCACAACTTGCGCCTTCGGAAGGGGCAGATAGCAGGCAGGCCGACTCAACGACGACGGAAACGAAGTTAGACCAGACTCAGCCGGAACAGCCTAACAAATCCGGCGAGAAATACTCTGGAGGTGAGCCTGATGCGTAATATGTACCTGGTAGCAATCGTAGTAACGTTGTTAGTTAGTGCAGCCGTTGTTTCGGCGGAACCGTCAATGAGGGGCTACAGCGGATTGCTGATGGTGCCGACTACCGACACCCTGAGCGACGGGGGCTACAATGTCGCGATAAGTAGCAGTGAAGTGAGCGACTGGGATGACCGCGCTTACATTGCCAACTTCGGCCTGCAGGACGGCCTGGAGGCGGGCGTATGGTGGTGGCATCCGGAGCACGGTAGCAATGAGACACTGCTGAATATCAAGTACCGGTTCGAGGCAGGTATGCCCGGCCGCGCCAGCCTGGCACTTGGCGTAAGCGACGTCACCGATGAGGTAGACACCGCCGTCTACTTTGTGGCCAGCAAGGATGTGGGCCAGCCAATCGGGACAACCATCGACGGCAAGTCAATAAGCCGGCTGACC
>JALGTD010000297.1 GCA_029821515.1 Candidatus Zipacnadia bacterium
TGCGGCATACAGCCCTCGGTCGCGCTCACGCTGACCGAAATGGGCCGCGAATTGATTGGGGTGGACACAGCCCTCAGCCTCGAACAGGGCGTTGAGAGGGTGCAGGACCTCCTCGCGCAAAGGGGGCAACGCCATGCCCGCGACGGCGATTGAGCTCAAGGTTGAGACCGATGTCGTGCTAGCTCGGCAGGCGGGGCGAAAGATGGCCCGCGAAATGGGCTTTGGGTCAGCCGACCAGACTCGGCTGGCCACCGCCATCTCGGAACTGGCGCGCAACGTCATCGAGTACGCGGGAGAGGGTACCTGTCTAATCAGCGACGAGCCCAACGAGCACAGCACCAGGATTCAGGTCGTGGTCGAAGACCATGGCCCGGGGATCGCCGACCTCGAGCAGGCGATGACGCACGGCTTCACCAGCAGCGGGGGGTTGGGAGTAGGGCTGCCGGGGGCGAAGAGGCTGGTGCAGGAGTTTGATATTGAGTCTTCGCCGGAGCACACCAGGGTGACCATTGCGATCAGCCGGCAGAAGCAGTAAGGAGGCAACGGGGGCATATCCCGTGGTTCAAGCTATGGTTAAGGAGTTGAGTTGGCAGAATATACCGACGCCCAGCACTTCTCCAGTGCGCGTGATTATCACGGTGAACAAGGAGCACCACGTGGCGCAAGCACGTAGGATGGCTATAGCATTGGCCAGGGAGATGGGCCTCGGCAAAGTGGCAGCCTCGTGTGCAGAAACGGCCGTCACGGAGCTGGGCAACAATCTTGTCCTCCACGCTACTGCTGGGGGGACGATCACGCTGGCAGTCGTGGACCGAAGCGGTGCGGTGGGCCTGGAGGTCATCGTCGAGGACAAGGGCCCGGGTATTGCTGACGTCGCGCTGGCCCTGAAGGATGACTTCTCCACCAACGGCGGCCTGGGCGGCGGGCTGCCGGGAGCACAGCGACTGATGGACGAGTTCGAAATCAGTTCCACGGTGGGCGTCGGAACGCGCATCGTGGCCAGGAAGTGGCAACCGTGCCGGTAGCGATAGCCAAACAGCCATACCTTGGCAGTCCGCACTGCGGTGACCAGGGCACTGTGCCGCGCCGTTGGCGGAACTGTTTGCCGGCTGTGATGAAGCGCTACACCACACCCGGGGTGCTGCGGTGGGCATCGCTGTCATTGACCACAAGACCGGGATGCTGACCCACGCCGGTGTGGGCAACACGCGGGCTGTGGTGGTGGGGGGTAAGACCGCTCACCTGGACAGCACAGCGGGCATCGTCGGCGCCGGCTACAGGCGGTTGGTACTCGAGGCCGTGCCGTTTATGGCCGACGACCTGGTGGTCATGGTCACCGACGGTATCAAGCAGAAGTTCGACTTCGCGGACTTTGCGGCGATGGGGGGGACTGACTTGCAGCGTCTCGCTGAGAATATTCTCCAGGACTGGAGCCGGGAAACCGACGACGCGGCGGTTCTGGTGTTCAAGAAGACAGCCAAGTGATTACACGCGATTCCATCCAAGAAAAATATGGTGTGCTGCTCAGGGCGCACATTGGTGAGCCTGCCGAGCAGTATCTGGCCGCCGCTGCTGACCTCGGTCGGGAGTTGTTGCTTGCTGATGTGCCTATCGAGGATGTGGTGGAGATGCATCAGAAAGCGCTCGCCGAGCTTGACGAGGAGCTTTCTGATGTTTCGAGCGCGGAGCTGATCAATCAGGCATTTGGTCCGCTGATGGAAATGTCTATGGCTTACAGCCTGGCGATGCGCGAGCGCACAGCAGAGCACGAACGAGCCAGGCGCAGCGATCAGCAATTGATTGAAGCTCAGAATGCTGAACTCCAGCAGGAAATTGTCGAGCGTAAGCAGGCCCAGCAAGAATTGGAAGACTACGCTGCACGGCTTGAAGCCGCCAACGAAGAGCTGGAAGCGTTCAGCTACTCGGTCTCCCACGACCTGCGCGCGCCGCTGCGGGGGATGGACGGCTTCAGCCAGGCGCTGCTGGAAGACTACGGTGACCAGTTCGACGAGCAGGGCAAAGACTACCTGCAGCGGGTGCGAACGGCCAGCCAGCGAATGGGGCGACTGATTGACGACCTGCTGGAACTGTCTCGGGTAACCCATAGCAAAATGCGTGTTGAGCGGGTTGACCTGAGCGAGATAGCCGAGCAGAGCGCGGCACAGTTGCGCCGGCCCGAACCGGACCGCCAGGTTGAATTTGTGGTCGCGCCAGAGATAGTCGTGGAGGGCGATGAGCCGTTGCTGCGGGCCGCCGTCCAGGAGTTGCTGGTCAATGCGTGGAAGTACACCAGCCGGCAACAGCACGCAACCATAGAGTTCGGCGCCACCCAGCAGAATGGGGAAACAGTCTACTTCGTACGCGACAATGGGATAGGTTTCGATATGGCCTATGCTGACAAGCTGTTTGGCGCCTTCCAGCGACTGCATAGCGACGAAGAGTTCCCGGGGACGGGTATCGGCCTGGTCACCGTCCAGCGGATTATTCGCCGTCACGGCGGCCGCGTCTGGGCCCAAGCGACAGAAGATGAGGGGGCGACATTCTATTTCACAGTCTAACTATTCCGAAAGGATGGCCCTAATGAGCGACCGGACCATACTGCTGGTTGAAGATAATCCCAGTGATGCGCGATGGGCAGGAAGCGCTGGATTATCTGTTGGGCGGCCACGAGCACGCGGGCTGTGAGCCGAAGGATCTGCCCGCCGTCGTTCTGCTGGATTTGAAGCTGCCCAGGGTGGATGGTATGGAAGTGCTACAGCAACTGCGCGCCCACCAGTGCACAAAACTGCTTCCCGTCGTAGTCCTGACGTCCTCTAATGAAGAGCAAGACATGATTGCCAGCTACAAATTAGGGGCGAATAGCTTTGTCCGCAAGCCAGTGGAGTTTGGCGAGTT
>JALGTD010000071.1 GCA_029821515.1 Candidatus Zipacnadia bacterium
CAGCACGCTCCGGCCGGATGACCACCAGACTATAGCCGTCCGGGTCCAGATACTTCTGGGCTGTCTGCTGTATCTGCTGCGGCGTGATTTGGTTAATCAGATCAATATAGTTGACCGCGAACTCGTAGGTGTCTATAGCCTCGTAGAAGGCCAGCGAGTCAACCTGATCGGTGTAAGCCTCATTACTGAAGGCATAATCGGCGTATATCGCTTGCTTGGCCTCAGCAACTACCTCCTCGCTTACCAGATTGGTACGCAGGTAGTTGATCTTGTCCAGAATAGCACTGCGCAGGTCCAGCTCGTGGGCGGACTGGGTAACTGCGGTAATGGTGAGCAAGCCCGGCCAGCGCTGGGTAAGATAGTTGACCACCGCCGCCTGCAGCAAATTGTCTTGATCGGTCTGGCGAGCCATAGACTCAAGCTCATTACTCAGCATTATGTAGATCAGGTCCATCGCGCATACTTCACGCTTATTGATAATGCCGGGGCCGTGCCAGGCAAACTCCAACAAAGTTGAAGAATCCCCCAAGTACTCGATCCGGGTGCGCACCTCGGTCTGGGGTGGTTCTGGAGCTGGTGGAGTGGGCAACTGACCGGATGGATAGTCGCCGAAGGCCTGCTTTGCCAGTGCAAAGAAGTCGTCCGGCTGCACATCGCCGACCGCAACCAGCGCAGAGTTGTTGGGATGATAGAAGCTGTTGTAAAAGCCCCGGGCGGCCTCCAGCCCCAGGCTACTGATCTGGTCAGGCTCACCAGGAACTGGACTGCGATAGGGATGAGTCGTGAAGGCTAGCTGCCAGGTGAAGAGTTCGGCCAGCGCCGAGGTAGTCGTGAGGCGGTCAGCCAACTCCCGAGAGATAATGTTCCGTTGGTGGGCGACTGCTTCTGCAGTAAACTCGGCATCAAAAACGCTCCGAGCCAGCTTGGGAATGATCTGATTCATATATTGGGAGGAAGCCGCCACCGTAACCTCAGTGAAGTCGCGGGTGACCATACCATTGATGTAACCGCCCATATTCTCAACCCACGGCCCCAGACCCTCCTGACTATCGCGTTCTTCGAAGAGCAGATGCTCAACCATATGGGCTACACCACTGTTATCTGCGCTTTCGTAACCAGAGCCGGCCCTGATAACCAGGCCAACGGCAACAACCGGCCACTGGTGCTCGGACTTGACGACCACCCGCAGGCCGTTGTCCAGTGTAGTGGTGGAGATCTTATCTGGATTCAAAATCGGAACCGCAGCGACACTAGCGCAAAGACAAACTAACAATGCAGGTGTGAAAAGAGATCGGCTTCTCACCTCAGTACCTTCCTCAGATGGGGCAAAGTAGCTTTAACAGAGCTATGCAACAAGTCAGTCTTCCTGAGAATATCACCAGCCTGGCCTCGCGTCAAGAGGAGGAAAAGTCCTCGGGCCAGCGGGCAGCCAACTCCATAGTAGTAAGCAGGTCCACCTGATTATGGTGGATGATTGTTGCCAGTTCCTCACTTTCTCCAGTATCCACAAAGCGATGATAGGCGGCCGGAATCAGACTGCCGGGGATATCATCTTCGCGATGCCGCCGGCACAGGCGGGTTTCCAGAGTGATCAGGCGATGGTCGGGGACGGGCAGGTCGCGCCGACGACGGGCGATGTGCAGCATATCTACGTGACGCTCAAGCTCCAGTCTCCATTCCATACGATGGCAGCGGGTGCGATCCCGCAGGTAGGGCACATCAAAGCTGCGGCCATTGAAGGTGACCAGCACCTGAACTTCGTCCAGCATCTGCCTGGTGGCGGCCAATATAGCTGGCTCTTCTGCGTAATGACGAGCCAGCAATTGATGAATATGAGGGCCGTGGTTGCCGATATGCAGGATGCCGACCAGAAAAAGAGGGGTGCCACCCAGACCGGTTGTCTCTAGGTCCAGGAAAGCCAACTGGTGGCGCTCCTGGGCTGCAAACCCCTCACAGCCCAGCAGCGTCTCCCAGGCGGGCACTGCGATCTGCTGGGCCCAGTCACCGATCTGCTCTGGAGCCAACCGAATGCTCAGATAGTGGCCCAGGCTGTGGTCTACCTCCAGTCCTGGCGGCATCTGCGGGCTTGCTCGCACTATCGTCTCGGCCGGGACCTGCTCGGCAGAGCACCGAACCGAGTCTCCGTCTTCATTACTATTGTGCAGCGCTGCCATTGTTTTCGAACCTCGCGAGGCAACAGCATAGCTCCCTACTTTACTTAGCCAGGGAGGAAGCCAGCCAGCGTAGCGTTTCAGCTTCCATACGGGCCAGCTTCTGAGCCTGCTCAACGGCCTGCTGCCATTGGTGGGCGGAAGCTGACCGCTCCTGTTCAGCCAAAGATGGCTCAGTCCCGGCGGGAGCCCGCCCGATTTGCTCCGACAATCCCTGCCAGGCAGCAACGATCTGCTGGTAGCGCTGGCTGGCTTCCTCGGAGACCGCCTTTTCTTCATTAAGAAAATCTTGTGGAGGCTGGGCGAAGAAGCGGGCAGCAGCCTGCCGGGAGGAAATGACGAGCGGGATCGCGGCACTGGCCCATGACTTCAATTTCTCACGACTCGCAGTGTTTCGTGTGTCGACCGCCTCGCGCAACAGTTCGACCAATTCATCACAAGCGGCAGAGCCTGCTGGCTGTTTCATCAACTCCCGTTGCTGCCAGGCAAGGCTGGACTGGAGAAGCACCGACTTGACGGCCGCTGCCATATCCGGTGGAGTTCGACGAGTAGTGAGTGCGAACTCGAAGCCAGACAAACTGCCCTGGGGCCAGAGCGCGGGTATCTTGCTGGCCTCCCAGACCTCCAGAAATTGCTCCGAATCCAGCTTCACCGCATGCTCGACACCAGGCTGCAGTAGGTACAACTCCTTGTCGGCAGGACGGTAGCCAGTAATCAAGCACCACCGCACACTGCCGGTGCCATAGGCAATCAGCAGCGGACGGTTTGCCAGCAGGGAGCTGGTAACGCTATCGAGCACTTCTGTGCTGCTGACGGAGGTCCACAGATTGTAGCCGAAGCCAACCTGCTCAGCAACAGCCACCGCCGGGTTGCGGTAAAAGGCTTGCACCAACTTGGGCCTATCCACTGCAAACGTGAAGGTAAACGGCAAGCCAGAGATGACCACAATTTGGTCTATTGAGAGTTGGGCACCGGCCTGGCGAACCAGGGAATGTATTGCCGAGAGCAATTCCATGGCCGGCTGACCAGGATACTGTGTAACAGCAGGAACATTATCAAGTACGCGGGCCTGCTGGCGCTGTTGCTCCCGGCGGGCCTTATCTGTTTCCGCCTTCTCTACATAGTAGCGCAGCCCTACCACCTGACGAGCGGTAACTGCCGCCTGAGTATCAGGATACTTCTCAGCGACCTGCTCGTAGAGAGCCGTAGCCTGCTGAGGGTCGTCGCCAATCTCATCGGTGACCTCAGCCGCCATGAGCAGCGCCTGGGCAGCAATTATGGGGCGATCCGCAAAGTCATCGGTGATCTGTCGGCAAAGCTCGTAGGCCTGCTCAAGCTGACCGGTGTCCAGGTACGCACCGGCTGCCTCCAGGTACGCCTGACCCCGCAAGTTCTTTTTGTCGGGAAATCGCCGGTCAAGCTCGCGACAGGTGGCCACGGCGGCTACCGGGTCCTGCATATACCTGTGCTCCAGATAGACGGTCCAGAACAGGGCCTCATCCACGTAGTTGCTATCCTCATAGTTATCAGCTATATTCTGGTAGACAATCAGCGCCGCTGAAGGATTATCCAGTTCCTCCCGATACAGGTAGGCCAGTTTGTACCAGGCATCATCAGCCAGCGAGTCGCGAGGCGCTTCGCGTACAATTCGGCTATACTCGTGCGCCGCCATCTCGTACTGTCCCTGGGCAAAAAAGGCCTCAGCACGGCGATAAAGCCGCTGCGTCTTGGTTGAACAACCACTCAGCAGCCCTGTAACCACCACAACCAGACACAACACCACAACAGCTAATTTGCAGCGGAGCGGATGCCTCATAGATTGGCCGCCTCCTCCAGAACAAGTACAACCATCATCAGCTTTTCCCGCTGCTTGCCGCTGGTTTGGTAGGCCGCCCGCCGCGCGAGTTGAATCAACTCCTGGGTGGCAATACGATCCTTTACGAACCGCAGGCGGCTGGCCTGCTGCAAGCTGGCTGCGTTAATGATTTCCTCCAACACCAAACCTATGCGCTGATAACCCTCGCGGACAGAGACCTGAGTGCCAGTGGGATCAACTAACTCCATCTCGGCCTGTTGAACCACCATCCGTAGCTGGGCGGCAACGATCCGTCGTTGAAGCGTCTCGAATTGCAACTGCGGATTATGAGCCACCAGAGCACGATTGTAAAAAGCACCACTCAAACCGATCAGCACACCCAACACAACCAGTCCCCCGGCCAGCGCCAGGCGTAGCCTATGCTTGCGACGCTGCCGGGCCTCGGCGATAGTTGGAGCTATACGGTCACCCAGGCTGGTCAGCGCAGCTACTAATTCATCAGGTGCAGAGCAAGTCTCCAGGCTGTCAGCCTTAGCCTCCGCAACGGTTTGCGCAATCTGTTGTGTCTGTTGCCGGTCAGCCATCTGTGACAGAACTCGGGCGAGCAGGTTCAGCGCCCGGCTGCGTAAGCTACCAGCAAACCGCCAGCTCATCAGAGCCTGCAGCGTCCGCTGCCAAGTCGCAATAACCGCCAACCGCGCCGGGCTATCATCGTCCAGTACAGCCAACGCAGCCGTATATAGCTCATCGACCAGTTGATAGGCCGCCGTGCGCAGGGCATCAGCATCTCCCCGGCGACAGGCCCACAATATCTTTTTCTCTACACCGTTGTCAGTGCTCAATATGCTGTTCCTCAGCGCCGAACAACTCATCGCTCAGTCCCGTGTTTATTCGGTACCCACTAAAGCTGACCGTGACGGTGCCGGGGTTACCGCCACCAAGCATCCCGCCGCTAATCTCACATCTCACTTGAGTCGGCATCCAGTACCTGTCATCCACGCGAGTGTGCTCCCAGTATACCGTTAATAGCCGATTTGGGCCAGTCCATAGCTCGGTTCGGCTTAGAATGCAGCGTTCTGCGTCAATCCACAGAAGTGCCCGGTCACGCCGGTCAGAATCGTTGGGAAAGAATTTGAGGCAGTAGATCATTCGTCCCTGGCGGCGAGTGACGCCATTGATTATGACCCGACCGGCCTCGGCCAGATGACCCTCAATGTTGCCCAGCAGCAGGGCGTCCCTGGGAATAACAACCAGGCTTTCCGACTCAATCTTGACCTTATCGGGCTGCTTGACATAGACAGTAAAGCTGCGCGGAGGGATCGCGAAGCCGGGGATATCAGTGATGACTTGAACCTTAGCGACATAGTCGTCAATCGCGCGATAGGACTGCTGCAGGCGATTCAGTATCTGCTGTGGGCCAAGAGTACTGGCGCCTCCTATCCCACCAGACGCCAATACAAGTGCCAGTATCATTGTAACGGTGCTACGCATAAACTGCTCCTCAGCAGCGCACATCCTGGCGCCAGAATATACCCAGAGCGATCAGACCCGGCCCGGCGATATATGCTGCCAGATAGCTGAGCGAAGTGCCCACCTGCGACCAGTCTATCGTGGCACTGAGCGCTTCGCGATAGGCCCAGATGTGCTCGGTGAGCAAGTACGGCTGGAGCCACTGAAAATAGGGTATCAGGCGCAGGGACTGGAGTACCAGCAGCACGGCTACGGTTAGCCCAGCGGCTGTTAGGGGGTTGTCGCACAGCACCGACAGCAGCACCCCCAGTGAAGCGACGGCCATCATTGCCACCACAGCCAGGCCGTAGGCCAGGGCCAGATGACTAAGGGCCTGGGGTTCAGCCAGTACACTGAATGATGAACTCTTGAAACTCATCACCACCAGGTCGCCGGGGCCGAAAACCACATACCCCACAATCAGACTCAACACGCCCACAAAGACCGCCAGACCGGCGGCGTGAATCCAGGCGGCAGCCAGCTTTGCGCCAAGCACGGCGGCGCGACGCACTGGGCGGATCAAGATAGTGCGCAGCGTGCCCGCTTGCTTCTCGCCGGCGACCAATCCACCGGCTGCCACGGCAATCAGCAGAGGAATCAGCACATGCACGGCGACAGGAAACTCCAGCAGCAGCAGAGGAATAAGCGGACCGGTCACCACCTTGCCACCGACCACAAACTGATCGCCCAGCGCCGACTGCAGCGCGTGCGGCGGGCCGTAGCGCCAGGTCCCCCATACTATCAGTCCGACCAGCACCGCCAGCACTGCATAACTGGCGTAAGTTCCCCGCTGCGCCAGCAGTTTGCGCAGCTCAATTGTCAGCAGTCGGCGTAGCTTCATCTTCCTCCGTCAGCCGCATATAGAGTTGTTCCAGCGTTTCACGATGAGGAATCAAGCCGAAGACGCGCAGGCCCTCGTCCACCAGCATCTCATTGACATCGGCGACGGCGTGCGGTGGACAATAAACCTCCACACCCTTTCGTCGGCTGCGCACCTCATTGACGGCTTGATAGCCGCGCAGGATTCGCAAGGCCCGCTGGGGGTCGTCGGTCAATACTTCCAGCCGCACCTGCCGGCTGCCCAATAGCTCTTCAACCGGACCACCGGCAACGACCTGCCCGTTGAGCAGCACGGCCACGTGGGTACACAACTCTTCAACCTCGTGGAGCAGATGGGTGGACAAAAATACCGTAACTGACCGTTCCCGGTTGAGCTTCCGCAGCAGGTTGCGGACTTCCACCTGCCCGCGAGGATCCAGTCCGGAGGCCGGCTCGTCCAGGATCAATACTTCGGGCCTCGGCACCAACGCCTGAGCCAGATACAGGCGCTGGCGCATTCCGTGGGAATAAGTGGCTACGCGGTCATTCCCCCGCTCCGCCAGCCCCACCAGCTCCAGGACCTCGTCTATCTGCTGACGGGAGACGCCTCCCGACAGTGAGGCCAACAGTTTCAGGTTATCCCGACCGGACAGGTATCCGTAGAAAGCCGCCTCCTCGACCATCACGCCGACGCAGTGACGCTTACGAACTGGCACTGAGCCAGCCGGGCGCCCAAACAGGCGGGCCTGGCCACCATTGGCGCGCACCAGCCCGGTGAGCACGCGGATGGCAGTGGTCTTACCGGCACCGTTAGGCCCCAACAATCCGTAGATTTGGCCCGACTCCACCGCTATATCCAGCCCGCGCAGCGCCCAGGTGCGGCCATAGCGCTTGGTGAGGCCCTGAGTTTCGATGACAGCTTCACTGCTCATATTCGGCTGCTCCCCTATTATTATACCCCACCTATGATAGCAGAACCTAAGCCGATACGTCCATGACGACACAGAGCAAGAAGTTGCTGGCTTGACGAAAGAATGTTACAATTGGTAA
>JALGTD010000298.1 GCA_029821515.1 Candidatus Zipacnadia bacterium
CAGGGGGCTGCATTATTTTTGGCCATTACGTGGTGGGTGTAAACCTTTTGTCCCTTAGAAGTGTATATAATAGTAAGTGTGAATGCTACTGGCGCCGATGACAGGGCCATGCCCAGCGAGGACCGCGAACTCATCGCCCGCTGCAAAACAGGTGACCCCGGCGCCTACGACGAGCTCGTGCGGCGGCACCGGAAGGGCGTGTATCGGGTGGCCTACGCTATCCTGGGAAACCATGAACAGGCCGAGGACATAGTGCAAGAGACCTTGGTGCGGGCCTACCGGGCAATACACAGCTTCAATCCGAAATATGCCTTCCGCGACTGGATAAGGCGCATTACGGTCAACTGCACACTCAACGTGCTGCGCCAACAGCGGACAGTCAGTTCCCGCTCACAAAAGGCCCCAGGTGTTGGTTCTAGCCCCGATCCCGCTCAGCACGCGGCGGCCAGCGACCTGCAAGAGCAGGTCCGCAAAGCACTGGAGGCATTGCCGCCCCGGCAGCGGACGGCGATGACTCTTTTCGCCCTGGAGGATATGGACCTGGCCAGCACCGCCGCGGCGATGGGCTGTGCAGTCGGGACGGTGAAGACTCATCTGCACCGCGCCCGCCAGAAGCTGCGGCAGGCCCTGGCCGATTATTTAGAGGAGGACAAACCTGATGAAGTGTAAAGAAGCCCGCAGGTTAATTCACGAACTGCTGGACGGCGCTGACGTGGACCACGCCGAGCTTGACCGCCATCTGACGCACTGTGCTGACTGCCGCGCCGAATTGGCGGCCCTGACACAGGTGGAACGCGCCGTGAGGGGTGCCGTCCAGTACAATGTACCTGACGAGGCCCTGAGACGAGCCACAACCGGCGTCCTGGAAACTATTGAGCGGGAGGCAATCCCAATGGGCCGCGTCTTACGGCCGGTGCGGGCTGTAGCAATGGGGGTGGCGATACTTGTAGTATTTGGCCTCGGCCTGGCTACTGGGCGGTGGGTGTGGCCGCGTGAGGTGACGGTCACGCAGGTGGTGAAGGTCCCCGAGGTGCGCGAGAAGATAGTAAAGGTGGAGGTACCGGTGGTCAAGGAGCGCGTAGTGGTCAAACGCGTACCTGTCTACAAGACCAGAATTGTCTACCGCGCCCGTGGCCGAACGGCCACGGGAGCCGGTGAAATGCGACGAAATCCTCGTCTATCTGCCAAGCAGCCCCATTGCGGCCACTGCGCAAGTAAGCGAGGAAGTCCAGCCGGCCGAAGTGCTTGACGTGGGTGAATCGGATGAGGCCCCGCCTACGCAAGGGCATTGGCAGCAGCCGTACTCGACTACCACGGCGTCCGCCGGCGCCGAGATGGTCATTGCCCAGAACCTGTCTGATTAGTGAGCAACGTAATATCAAAGGAGGAGAATATCATGACGTCACTGTCAGCAGTTGTGAGCATTACAGTAGCCCTGTTGGGTGGGCCGCAGGGATTGGCCCCATTCACCATGGAAGGTCCCTACGGCACGTTAGGGGGCGGCGGCGTGGTGATAGAGACTCGTGGCCCAGATGGAGCTGGGATAGTGCGTAGGCTCGCGGCGCCTGGGCCTGGATTCCCGTTTCAGGGCGACAGGATGATGTACGATGCCGCCGCCCGCCTGACCACCATTCTCGGCCCGGACGAGGCCACTCTCAAAGGCCTGTTCGGAGAGGGCGTGCGCAGCACCATGATCGAGCCGACTATCGAAGGAGGGTTGTATACGTGGCCGGAGCGCAAGTTCGAGTTCCTGTGGCCTGAGGACCGGCCTCAGTATTATCTCGAGAAACTCCCAGGTGTATACCTTGGATATCCCGTTTATGGACGGATTGAACTGGTGGACAAGGAGGGCTACACGGTGTCGGTGCAGCCTACCGGCCAGCCTGACGCATTGACGGTGCAGGTGGAATTCGCCAACAATACCCTCAGTGGCGGCAAGTACGACGAGACAATTCGCGCCTTCGTGGGCCGGCCCACACTCATCAAGGCGATCGTCACGGCTACTGCACCGCTGACTAAGGCTCAGAAGACGCTGCTGGTCTGGCAACCGCGTCCCGAGATGATGGGGCCAGGCGGCATGCCTCCGGGCATTCCGGCCCAGTCGGCGCCGACTCTCCGCGTGCTGGACAGTGGGCGCCACCCCACGGGTGTCGCAGTGCTGTTGGAGGTTACGGCGCCTCGGGAGGATTAGCTATAGTGATAGAGCAATATGAGTACTGGTACGAGGATCAGCAGGCTAGAATAGACAACTACCCACGGTAATCCGAGTAAGAAGGAGGCAGAAAAATGAAAGCACCATCTCTGGTCGTAGTCGTGGCTCTGATGTTGGTGGCAACTGCCGCCAGTGCTGCCGAGCTACCTGTCAGCCGTGTCGTGTTGTTTTCCACTGGGGTCGGCTATGTTGAACACAGAGGGAAGGTAGACGGCAATGCCGCAATGGTGTTATCCTGCCGGACCGAGCAGATGAACGATATTCTCAAGTCCCTGGTGCTGCAGGACCTGGGCGGCGGTAGCATCGAAGCGGTCACCTACGAGGCCGAGGACCCCCTGCCGCGCATCCTGGGGTCCTTCTCCATTCCCCTTGCCGACGACCCCTCGCTCGGCGAACTCGCCCGGCGCCTGCGGGGCAGCGAGGTCCTAATCCGCGCCGGTTCGGAGACGGTACGCGGCACTATTCTGGGCGTGGAGGAGCGTGAGCGTAGAGTGGACGACGAGATACTCACCTACCAGGTGATTAACTTGCTCACCGACAGCGGCATAGTGGGCATAGCGGTGCCGGAGGTCCAGTCCCTGCAGATGGTGGACGAGAAGCTCAACGAGGAGCTGCGGCTGGCACTCGCGGCCATCGCC
>JALGTD010000299.1 GCA_029821515.1 Candidatus Zipacnadia bacterium
GGCTAGCTGGCGGACCACTCGGCCGGCGATGTTCAATATAGTCACATCAACGGCAGCCTCTGAGCCTAAGCTGAACACGATTTCTGCTCCGCCGTTACTAGTGGGGGAGACCGCGAGTGTGCACCATCCAACGCCCAGCGCTGAAGTCCCTCCGCCCCCTCCGCCCTCTGGCTCAGGAGCGGTATGCGTTAGATTGGCTCGGACCGCACCCATATCAGCCGTTGTGATCCTGCCGTCCATGTTCATATCGTAACGTGCGGTTAGCGGAGTAATCGGCTCGTCGAGATTGGCCCGGACCCGCCTTTCAGAGCGCTAAGGACCACGTCGGTACCTGCGCTTACCGGGTTGCCAATCACGTCCTGCACGGATGTGCTGACGGTGACCGTATATGTATCCTGATCAGGTAGTTGTGTTGCCAACTCAACGTCGAGGGTATCGTCGCCCTCCAGGGTGACGGTTGCCACCTGCGGGGAGCAATCGCCGTTCAGCACTCCAACAATGCTTACTACACCATTGTTAACGGTGGCGGGATCGAGCGGCTCAGAGAAGCCGAGGCGCAAGCCCCCAACCCCGCAGCTGCGTGGTTCTGCATAGTCCGCAACGATCGATACGACGACCTCACCGACGCCACTACCGTGGGTGCCGGGAACTCCTGGCTCAGTAATCGCGGGCGAGCTGGTATCCACAGTTACCGTAAATCCGTCAATCAGCCTTCCCGAGGTTGTATCGGTATTTGTGACCAACACATCCCACGCGCCGCTCGCCGCGCCGGTCAGGACGAACGTGCAGGTGATCTGAGTAGAACTGACCACTGTGACGTTCGTCGCGATAATATCGGTCTCGCCGGCCTTCTCCAGCTTCACCGTTGCCCCACTGAGGAACCCAGTCCCCGCCAGGTCGGTAATGTCCACGGTGGCATTGGTTTCTCCGGAATTGGGAGTGATGCTGGTTACTGTGGGGGCGGTGTAGTCCTGTATGAAAATATACATACGGGGCCGGTCAACCCCGGCCTCCACCTCAACGCCACCAAGAGTTGCAGAATGACCAAAGAGACTGCTGGTGATGTCGTACAGCCCAGGAGGCAGGTTGGCGAACCTGTACATACCGTCGCTGTGCGTGGTGACACTGATGCTACTTCCTCCGCCGCTGGGCGTCGCCGTAACGGCGGCGCTTTGCGCCACCGTGCCGTAATACTTGGAAATGCGCCCGACAGTAGCCCCCCGGTTATCGGCGCCTAGCATGGTCTGGTAGGCATTAATTCGGCCCCAGCCCCAGTACGGATCCCAGCCCGACCCGCCGGATACATTATCGCAGCCTTTTAGGATGGCCTCCCACATCTGCCATACCCCACCCGGTGTGCTCTGGGTAATGCCGTGATATCCCGCGTACAGCGCGGCTAACCCTGCCACGAACGGGCAGGACAGCGAAGTGCCGGCCTGGTACTGGTAGTCAGCTTCACCAGGTTCCCAGCCGACGTCATGCAGGGGTACATGTTCCGTCGGCATCGTTGTCCATGTCAACCAGAATCCCAGTGGATCCAGGGATGCATCACCTGCTGGGGCCGAAACCAGCACGTGGTCTCCGTGGTTGGAGTACGAAGCCGGGCTGTCGAGCGGTTCCCACATTGTGGCGGCCACCGACATCACGCCGGTACAAGCGGCCGGATATACGAGGGTCGAATCGCCATCATTGCCCGCGGCTGCCACAATCAGCGAGCCGTGCTCCCAGGCATAATCTACCGCATCCTGCTCCGCCTGGGAGTAGTAGTAGTCACCGGCACTGATATTGATGACAACCGCGCCATGGTCCACCGCCCACAGGATGCCGGCTACGAGGTCTGCCTCGCTACCATTGCCCGTACCATCAAATGCTTTGATTGGCATTATCTGACAGTTGTAGGCCAGGCCAGCGATACCGTTGCCTGGGTATGTGCCGCCGTTATTCGTCGCCGCACCGATCACGCCGGAGACGGCGGTGCCGTGGCCAAAATCGTCAGCCCAGTCCGTGGGGGCATAATCGCTTCGGACGTTGCGCGCATCGGCAAAGTCTATCTGCCCGCCAAACGCTGCATCAGGACTGCTGCCGCCGGCGTTGATGAAGTCAGGGTGAGGTATGGCGTCCGTACCACCAGCATCAATGCCGGTATCAATCACTGCGACCTTCACCGGGTTGCCCGGTTTGGTGGCTGAAATGTAGTAAATACCGGGCCAGACGTTCCATGCCTCCAGCGCATCAATAACGTGCAGGTTCCACTGGAACTCTGTCTCGTAGCCCACGCTAAGATATGGCGCAATCAAGTAGTCGAGGTTGTTGTACGCAGGATCATTGGGCGCTGCCAGCAGCACGCGCCGCCGATGGTTAGGCTCGGCATAGCGGACTCCCTCGATCTGGGCCAGGCTGGCGCACATCGGGCCCACCTCGGCCTCGGCAATTCGCATCACCTTGGCGCCTATCTGGGGGAAACTCCGTATAGTGGTCGCGCCGGCCAGTGCCGTAGCCGCCTGTGGTGAGACCTGGGACAGAGTCGTGTCAAATCCCACCACGATTTCGCCCGGTGCAGCCGCGGGCCCTAGAGACTGAGGCGCCGGAATCCGGGGCATTGGCTGGGCGAAGAGCGTAGAAGTTCCAAGCAGTAAGATGAGGATAATTGTTGAACGTGCGACACAGTTAGACCTGGCCATTATAGCACCCGCGCCTGTTCCTCGGCATGGTACAAAGTGGTAAGTGGTGGAGAGGTTGTTCATCCCGACCGAAACTTTTCACATATTATACCCTATTTTACAACATATTGAAACCGCTCTGTTAACTGTTTTCTCTGTTAACTGTTTTTATGGATTCGTGCGCAAAAGATTGGTAACAACTCAGTCAGGTACTACTGTAGATGACTCAGGAACGAGAGTCCCCTGGAAGGTTGACAGGGGCGTGATGAAGAATTATCTTAGACGCGGTTTGATTGTCCCAGCTCTTTGCGCACGGAATAGCTAGCGATTGGCTCTGTGCACTACTATTGCAGTCTGTTGCGCCGACAGTGTTATGCCACTACTAAAACGGAGTGTTTTTGTATGCCTATTGTAGACTCACAGACGGGCGAAGTCAGAGTAGACTATTCAGTGGCGGAGCTGGAGGCGAAAGCCCAGGAGATGCGAGCCTGGGATATGATTTCGATAACGGCTGCTGGTTCCGGGCATACCGGTGGCTGTATGTCAATTATGGATATAACCGCCGCGCTATACCTTAAGCACATTCGTCATGACCCGAAGAATCCGCAGTGGTCTGACCGTGATCGGGTCTTTTGGTCAACTGGCCATAAAGCTCCAGCCTTGTATGTCGCCCTGGCTGCGACCGGCTACTGGCTGCGACCGGCTACTTTGATGACCGTCCCCTCACCTTCCACGATGAGCCGGTGCCCGGGCTGGAGAATGTTAAAGGGCTGAAGCAAACCGTGCTGCTGCGCCGGCTCGGCTCCGGCTTCGAGGGTCACCCCAACTGGCTGAAGCTGCCGGGCCTGGAGTTTTCATCAGGCTCGTTGGGGCAGGGGCTGGGGGTGGCGATAGGCTCGGCGCTGGATGCCCGGCTACGCGGCA